>URRK01000226.1 GCA_900550315.1 uncultured Oscillospiraceae bacterium
CCAACGGGTGCAGCGAAAAGGAATGGTGAAAGCTAAGCTCGGCGTCCCGGTATAAAAACATGTTAAAGCTCCTCCCATTTTTGGCTTGGGCACCCGCGCCGAGCAAACCACGGCGCGCGCCGTTAACCCCACCTTACAAGGGCAACAAAACAGCCAAATTTTGCTTTTTCCTTATAGGGCGCCGGCCAATACGCCGCATTTTGCGTTATTGTTTATAAATGGCTGCGGCTGCCGGCTTGGTTTTAAAAATATTGTAACACAGAATGTTTCTATTTGCAATACAATTTGTAACTTAATGCAATCGACTTGCAAATAAAACCAGAGTATAATGAACCTATTCAATAAATTAAAAAACGGGGGTATTTTGTTTTGAAAATGACCTTTCGCTGGTATGGGGAGTCCGACCCGGTCGCGCTGACCCAGATCCGGCAAATTCCAACCGTTAGCGGTGTTGTTAGCGCGGTGTACGATGTGCCGGTTGGCGAAGTTTGGCCGCAGGAAAAAATTAACGCCTTAAAACAAACGGCAAACCAAAACGGCTTAGCGTTTGAGGTGGTAGAAAGCGTGCCGGTGCACGAGGATATTAAGCTTGGCGCCCCAAAGGCCGACGAGTACATAGACGCCTACTGCGAAAACATTCGCCGCTTAGGCGCCGCCGGTGTGCGCTGCATTTGCTACAACTTTATGCCGGTGTTTGATTGGCTGCGCAGCGATTTAGCCATGCCCCACCCGGACGGCTCGAACGGTTTGGCCTATGTAAACAAAACCGTTTTGGCCATGAACCCGCAAAAAAGCGAGCTTTCACTTCCGGGGTGGGACGAAAGCTACACCAAAGAGCAGCTTGGCGCCCTGCTGGAGGCCTACCGCACCGTTGGCGAGGAGCAGCTTTGGCAAAATTTAGAACACTTTTTAAACCGCATTATTCCGGTGGCGGAACAGGCCGGCGTTTTAATGGCCATTCACCCGGACGACCCGCCGTGGGGCATTTTTGGCCTGCCGCGGATTATTACCGGGGAGGAAAACATTGCCCGCTTTTTAAAGCTTTACAACAGTAAGGCCAACGGGTTAACCTTTTGCACCGGCTCTTTGGGCTGCACGCCCGAAAATAACCTGATCTCCATGATCCACCGGTTTAAAGGCCGTATTCATTTTGCGCATTTGCGTAATGTAAAATGGGACGGCGTGCGCGATTTTCACGAAACGGCGCACCCCTCGGCCTGCGGCTCGTTAGATCTGTTTGAAATTGTAAACGCCTTAGTAAGCACCGGCTTTAACGGGTATGTTCGGCCGGACCACGGCCGCATGATCTGGGGTGAAAGCGGCCGCCCGGGCTACGGCCTTTACGACCGTGCCTTAGGCGCCACCTACCTTGCCGGGTTATTTGAAGCGGTAGAAAAGCAAAACAGGAGGAACACCAAATGTCCTTGCTAAAACTTTGCGCCTTTGCCGATGAAAGCAGCCCCACCGTTGCCGGACAGGTAGAAGCCCTGCAGCGCAACCACATTCAATTGTTAGAGGCTAGGAATGTAGACGGCGTTAACATTTCAAAATTAACGCCCAATGAGGCCAAAGCGCTAAAAAACACGCTGGATAAAAATGGTCTGGCGGTTTGGAGCTTAGGCTCCCCCTTAGGTAAAATAGACCTAACGGACGACTTTGCCCCCCACCTGGAGCTGTTTAAACAAAGCCTGGAGACCGCCCGAATTTTAAACGCCAAATGTATTCGCCTGTTCAGTTTTTTCACCAAGGATTACAGCCCTGCCGCGCTGGATGAGGTTTGCCGCCGGTTAAATTTGCTTTTAGAGGCGGCCGAAGGCAGCGGCGTGCTTGTTTGCCACGAAAACGAAAAAGGCATTTACGGCAATATTGCCGCGCGCTGCCTGCAGCTGCACCGGGCGCTGCCAAAACTAAAAGGCATTTTTGACCCGGCTAACTTTGTGCAGTGCGGGCAAGACTCCAAAGAGGCCTGGCAGCTGTTAGAACCGTACATTTACTATTTTCATCTTAAAGACGCACTGCCAAACGGCAAAGTGGTTCCGGCCGGCTGCGGGGCGGGCAATTTGCCTTGGCTTATTCGGCAATACCGCAGTAAAGCCAACGCCTCGGGCGTTATGACCTTAGAACCGCATTTAAAAATTTTTGGCGGGTTAGCAGGCTTAGAGCAGCAAGGCGAACAAAGCAAAATAGACGATTTTGCCTACCCCACGAACGAGGCCTCTTTTGACGCCGCCGTAACCGCCGTAGAAAAAATTATAAACAGTTTAGATTGCTGAAAACAGGAGGCTTTTATGAACAGCCTAAATATTGCCGTTATTGGCATTGGAAACATGGGGCATTTTCACGCCAAAGCAATTTACGAAAAGCAGATTGACGGGCTGCGGCTTACCGCCGTTTGCGACAATGATCCGGCCGTGCTAAACGCCGCCAAGGCCGAGTTTAGCGGGGTAGATTGTTATTTAGATTACCGGCAGCTGCTGCAAAGCCCAAAGGTGCAGGCGGTTATTATTGCCACCCCGCACTATTTGCACCCGGTTATTGCCTGCGCCGCGTTTCAAAGCGGGCTGCATGTGCTAACCGAAAAGCCCGCCGGCGTGCGCGTTAGCGATGCCGAGGAAATGAACGCCGCCGCCAAACAAAGCGGCAAGGTGTTTGGTATTATGTGGAACCAGCGCACCAACAAGCTGTTTCAAAAAGCGCGCGAAATTTTAAAAACCGGCCAGCTCGGCACCCCTAAGCGCCTGGTTTGGATTATAACCAACTGGTACCG
>URRK01000227.1 GCA_900550315.1 uncultured Oscillospiraceae bacterium
TATGATGCCCCCTGCTAAATGCTCGCATGAACAAAAATTTGCGCTTTTTGCAAAATTTTGCCCCGCGGCAATACGAAAACAAACCAGTAACAAGGCTTTTACGCCCTGTTACTGATTTTAAAAACAGTTTTTAAGATTATTTATTTTTGCTTTTAATAATGTAATCCCTGGTCCAGCCGCTGTTTGAGGAATTTTCGGGCTTGTTAGGAGTGGTATCGTTCGGCTTGCCGGAGGAGGTTTGCCCCCCGCCGTTTTGCCCCCCGCTGTTTTGTTTGGTAGAGCTAAAATCTAACTCGCCAATGTCAATAACAACATCGTTCCCCTTGCTGTTACTGCCGCCGGTGGTGCCGTTTTGGCCCTGCTGCGCCTTAGAACCGGTTGAATTAGCCTCTTGCGAGCTGCCGTTTAAATTACCGGAGGTGTCTTCGGCCATAGAGGCGTTCGACGGCAGAGAATTGGTGGTGCTGCTGTTTTCGGTTTTTTTGCCCTTACATGCGGTAAAGGTTAAGGCTGCAAAAGCGGCCACACCGCACAGTAAAGCGGTGCGAAATATTAATTTTTTCATTCTTCTCACCCGTTTAAATAAATTTATTTGCCGGTTAAGGCGTAGCCCCCAACCGGGCGAATGTTTAAAACATGGCAATTGCCACGGCCAAAAACATCTTCTATCATTTCCTTGTATCCGGCCAGCATATTGGTGGGTACAAAGGCCTGAATGGTTCCGGCAAAGCCGCCGCCGTGCACGCGGCAGGCGCCAAGGCCGTTTAAGTACCGCTCGGTTAACGCTAAGGCTAAGGAAAGGCCCTGTTCCTCCGGCGCCGAAACCGAGAACACATTTTGCAGGTATTTAAACGAGGAATTGCCCGATTCGGTAATCAGCTTTAAAAAGGCGTTAAAATCATCCCGCTGCAGAGCCTGCTTTTCGGCAACGGCGCGTTTATTATCGGCAAAAAAGTGCATGCTGCGCAGCACGGCGCGGTCGCCAAATTCGTCTCTTAACGCGGCAATACTGCCGTAAAAGGCCGATTCATCTACCTCGCGCAAAAATTCTTTACCCAGGGCCTTGCTAACCTGCTTACACTGCCGGGTAATGGCGGCGTAATCCTCGGTTAAATCGGCGTGGTTGCCGCCGGTGTTAACAATGCAAAGGCTGTGCCCGTGGGCGGCAAGGTCAAAGCTAACCTTTTCAATAATCGGGTCGGCCGGGTCGTTAAAATCAATGGCGGTAAAACCGCCTACCGAGCTGGCCATTTGGTCCATTAACCCGCAGGGCTTGCCAAAAAATTGGTTTTCGGCCTTTTGGGCAAGCTTGGCAATGGTAACGGCGCTGGCAGCGGTGCCGCCGTTGTAAAGGCTGTTTAAAATAACCCCTACCAAAACCTCAAACGCGGCCGAGCTGGAAAGCCCGGACCCCTTTAAAACGTTAGAGGTGGTGTAGGCGTTAAAGCCGCCAATTTGGTAGCCCTCTTGTTTAAAAAAGGCGCACATTCCGCGAATAAGCGCCGCGGCTTTGCCGTTTTCGGCCGCAACCGGCGTTAAGGTGTTCAGGTCAATTTCGTCCATCTCAAACCCGTGCGATTTAATGCGGACCACACCCTCGTTATTCGGGGCGGCAACGGCAATAACATCTAAATTAACGCTGCCGGCCAGCACGCAGCCGTGCTGATGATCGGTGTGGTTACCGCCAACCTCGGTACGGCCGGGCGCGCTAAACAGGCGGGCACCCTCGCCCTCGCCGTAAAGCTCGGCAAAACGGTCTGCCGCCCCCGTGTAGCGGGTGCGGGCCTGCTCATGCTCGTTGTAAAGCAGCTCAAAATCGCGGTCAAAATCCCCTGCCGCAATGCTGTTTTTTAATTCCTCAATACGCATCTGCAATATCCCCTTTGTAGATTTGTTTTTGCAAAGCACCAAAGCCCACCGGCAAAGGCGCCCTGCCCCAAAAAGCCCAAAAACAATAGTAAATACAATAATATTATAATATTCGTGCAAAAACTTCGGCGTAAAAAATTTGCCGGCACCAAAACGCTTTACTGCAAAATTAGTGCTGCCCAATTAGCGCTAAAGTATCCTGCGCAATAACCATTTCCTCATCGGTAGAAATTGCAAAAACCGCAACCTTCGAATTCGGGGTAGAAATTTTAAGGTCCTGTCCGCGAATGTGGGCGTGCTCGTTATTAAACGGTTTATCCAACTCAATGCCCAAATAGCCAAAGCTATCGCAAATTTCCTCACGCAGGTCGGCGTTATTCTCGCCCATACCGCCGGTAAAGGCAATGGCGTCTACACCGTTCATGGCGGCAACAAACCCGCCAATATATTTGGTAATTTGGTAACGCTGCATTTCCAGCGCCAGGGCGCAGCGCTTATTGCCGTTGTGGGCCGCCTCGGTCACATCACGGTTGTCGTTTGAAAACTCGGTAATGCCCAAAACGCCGGATTCTTTGTTCAGCATTTTATCCATCTCGGCGGGGGTTAAATTTTCTTTTTCCTCAATAAAGGTTACAACCGAAGGGTCTAACGAGCCGCTGCGAGTGCCCATCATAAAGCCGTCTAACGGGGTAAAGCCCATGGTGGTGTCAACCGATTTGCCGTTTTGCACCGCGGTAATAGAGGCCCCGTTGCCTAAATGGCAGGTAATAATTTTTAAATCTTTAAGGTCTTTGCCCATCAGCTCGGCAACCTTAGCGCTAACATAGCGGTGCGAGGTGCCGTGAAAACCGTAGCGGCGCACGCCGTATTTTTCGTAATACTTGTAGGGCA
>URRK01000228.1 GCA_900550315.1 uncultured Oscillospiraceae bacterium
CCGTCCTCATCCCGCCAGGCAACATCACCGGTGTGGTAGTAGCCGTCGTGCCAAACCTCTTTGGTTTTGGCCTCGTCCCCGTAGTAACCGGTAAACAGGCCGCAGGGTGTGCCGTTGGCGGTTTTAACAACAATTTCGCCGCTTTCGCCAACCGGCACGCTTTTTCCGTCGGCGTCCAACAGGTCAATATCGTATATTGGGGCTGGTTTGCCCATGGAGCCAACCTTGTGCGGCGCACCGGTAAGGTTGCCAATCATCATGGTGCTTTCGCTTTGGCCAAACCCCTCTAAAATCTGCAGGCCGGTTGCTTTTTCAAACTGGCGGTAAACCTCGGGGTTTAAGGCCTCGCCCGCCGTTGTCATGTGCTTTACGGTAGAAAGATCGTATTTAGAAAGGTCTTGCTTAACCATTAACCGCAGCATGGTGGGCGGCGCACAAAAGGTGGTAATGCCGTATTTGGCAAACATGGGTAAAATATCCTCGGCGTGAAAACGGTCAAAATCGTATACAAACAGGCCGCCTTCACAAATCCACTGCCCGTAAAATTTACCCCACATGGCTTTCGCCCAGCCGGTGTCGGAAATGGTTAAATGCAGGCCGTTCGGGTCTACATTGTGCCAGTACCGCGCCGTGTGAAAATGGCCTAAGGCGTACTTGTAATTGTGGGCGGCAATTTTTGGGAACCCGGTTGTGCCCGAGGTAAAAAACATCAGCATTAAATCGTCGCCGCCGGCGGCATTCTCCGGCCGCTCAAAGTGGGAGCTGAACAGCGCGCTTTCCTCATCAAAACAGCGCCAGCCCTCTCGCTTGCCGTCTACAATAATTTTGTGCTGCAGCCCGGGGCAGGTTTTGGCAGCAAGCTCGGCCTGGGCTGCAGCCTCGCCCCGCGCGGTGCAAAGCAGCGCCTTAACGCCGGCAGCCTTAAAGCGATATTCAAAATCGTGCGAGAGCAGTTGGTTCATTGCCGGAATGGCAATGGCGCCAATTTTGTGCAGCCCCAGCATGGCGTACCAAAACTGGTAGTGTCGGCCCAAAACCAGCATTACGCGGTCCCCTTTTTGTATGCCAAGCGATTTAAAATAGTTGGCTGCCTGTGCCGATTTGCGCTTCATATCCTTAAAAGTAAAGCTACGTTCGGTGCCGTCTACCGCAATGTGCAGCATGGCGCGTTTGTTTGGGTCCTTATCGGCAATGGCGTCTACAATATCAAACGCAAAATTAAAATGCTCCGTGTTTTTAAAGGTAATTTTGGTTGGCGTGCCGTTTTCGTCTTCCTCCACCTCTACAAAGCGGTGGTAAATGCGGTCGGCGCTGTCTTTTTCGCCTTTGGCGCTGCTTAGCAACGGGGCGCTTTGCAGCTCCGGAATCGGCTCGCCGGTGGGGTTTAACACAATGGCGTAAAACAGGCAATCCTGCCCGTCAACGGCTATCATACCGTGGGGGGTGGCGCTGTCGTAATAAATACTGTCGCCCGGCTCTAACACAACCTTGTGCTCCCCTACCTGCACCTTTAATTTACCCTCAATAATTAAATCGCACTCCTGCCCGGCGTGGGTGGTCAGTTCAATATCCCGGTGCTGTGCCGCCTCGCTGTACACACTGCGCACATAAAGCGGTTCGGCAATCCGGTTTTGAAAGCTGGCGGCTAAGTTGTAGTAGGTCATGCCGTGCGCCTGTTCAATTTTTTGGCCCTTGCCGCGGCGGGTAACGGTGTAAGATTTTAAGGTAGGACTGCAGCCCTCAATAATATCGGTAACATCTACATTAAACGCCAGCGCACAGCGGTAAATAAAAGCAAAATTCAGGTCGGAAAAACCGTTTTCACAGGCTAAGTACTCCTCGGCCGAAACGCCGGTTTTTTGGGCCATTTGCTCGGTGGTAAGACCCTCAATTTCTCGTAACTCGCGAATACGCGCAGCCATTTCTTTAATTTTGTAGTCCAGTCCGGTAATTTTTTGCATAAAATTTTCCTCCAACCGGGACGAAAAAAACCCGCCCCAAAGATGTTACTTTGAGACGAGCTGTTAAAATACAAACCCGCGGTACCACTCAAATTGCATGGCGTGCGCCATACCCCTTCAAGGTCTAACAACCTCTATGCTCTAACGCGGCAATCACGGAAAGGCTCTACTTGCCGTAAAACGGTTTTCTTCCTTTCGGCTCAAAAGCTACAAACAACGAACTGTATTTCAGTGGCTTGCACCAACCGCCACCTCTCTGAGAAACCGGGGTTCGCGTTACTCTTTGTCAACGCCTTTAAAAATTTGATGTGGCAATTATAGCACATCTTTTCCTACTTTGTCAAGGGCTATTCAGCTTTTTTTTAAAATTAAAGTAAATTGAAGCCTATTGCGTAAACCTAAAGTAAATTATTTAAAGCAAATTACGCTGAATTTTTCCGCTAATGGTTTTTGGCAGCTCCTCCTTAAACTCTACAATACGCGGGTATTTGTAAGGTGCGGTACGGGTTTTAACATAGTTTTGAATTTCCTTTTTTAATTCCTCACTGCCCTCGGTACCCTTTACCAGCACAATACTGGCCTTAACAACCTGGCCGCGAACCTCGTCCGGCGCGGCCGAAACGCCGCACTCCAGCACATAAGGCAGTTCCATAATAACGCTTTCAATCTCAAACGGGCCAATGCGGTAGCCGGAGGATTTAATGACATCATCTGCCCGGCTAACATACCAGTAAAAGCCGTCCTCATCCCGCCAGGCAACATCACCGGTGTGGTAGTAGCCGTCGTGCCAAA
>URRK01000229.1 GCA_900550315.1 uncultured Oscillospiraceae bacterium
AGCTTGGCAAGCTCGGCCGCAACAAAGTTAATCAGCTCGCTTGTACCCTCGGCAATGGCCGCCATAACCGGAAAAAACGCGTACCCCTTTTGCTCAAAATACGCGCGGTATTCGGCTATTTTTTCTTCCTCTATTAAATCGCACTTATTAGCTACCACAATTTGCGGCCGCTCGGTAAGCTCCGGGCTGAACACAGCCAGCTCGTGATTAATACGGTCAAAATCCTCTTTCGGGTCGCGCCCCTCGCTGCCCGAAATATCTAAAACATGCAGCAGCAATCGGCAGCGGTCAACATGGCGCAAAAATTCGTGCCCCAGCCCCGCTCCGGAGCCGGCCCCCTCTATTAAACCCGGAATATCGGCCATAACAAACGAGCTGCCCTGCCCCATTCGCACCACGCCCAGCACCGGGGTTAAGGTAGTAAAATGGTAGTTTGCTATTTTGGGCTTGGCCTCGCTAACCACAGAAATTAAGGTGGATTTACCCACATTCGGAAATCCGATTAGTCCCACATCAGCCAGCAATTTCAGCTCCAGCGTAACCTCGGCCTGCTCGCCGGGGTTGCCCTCCTTCGCAAAGCGGGGGGTTTGGCGGGTTGCCGTTGCAAAGTGGGCGTTGCCCCAGCCGCCGTTGCCGCCCTTTAAAAGCGTTACCGGCTCTAAGGAGGAAACATCGGCCAAAATGCGGCCGCTTTCAGCCTCCCGCACCAGGGTGCCAAGCGGCACTAAAATAATTAGATCCTGCCCACGGCGGCCCGCCCGCCGTTTAGAGGAGCCGTCCTGCCCGTTCGGCGCAGCGTATTTGCGCTTGTAGCGAAAATCGGCCAGGGTAGAAAGGTTGGTATCGGCCTGCAGCACAATGTTGCCGCCACGGCCGCCGTCCCCGCCATCCGGCCCGCCGGAGGCTACATATTTTTCCCGGTGGAAGGAAACCGCCCCATTGCCGCCGTTGCCGGCCTTTAAAAACACTTTTGCTAAATCTACAAACATAAACTTCACCCGGCAGCAAGCTGCCCTTTCTTTTACTTTTATTATGCTATATTCTTATTATACACGGTATTGCCGCAATTTAAAAACGCCCTGCCGCTTGGCAAAGCGCAAAGCGGCCGCCTTGCCGAAAAACCAACTTTCGGCCCTTAAAGCTATTAAAATTTTTACGGCAGCACGGCTGTTTGCAACAAAAATCGGCCAAAGCCTTAGGCTATTCCCCCGCGTTTTTAAACGAAATGCTGCTGCCGTTTAAAAGCAGCCCGCCGCTAACGCTAACCTGGTTTTTTCCGTTTACCCAAACGGCCTCTACGCCGTTTAGGCTATTAATAAATTCCGGCCCTTTTTCGCCGTACAAATAGCAAAGGGTTGAAAGCGCGTCGGCATCTACCGAATTTTTGGCTAAAACGGTAACGCTAAGGTAGCCGGTGTTTTGCGGCATGCCGGTTTTGGGGTTTAGCAGGTGGTGGTAATACACCCCGTTTTGGGTAAACCCGCGCTGGTAAGTGCCGCTGGTAACAACCGCTATGTTTTTTGCGGGCAGCGTGGCAATAACGCCGGTTTTAAAGGGCGTTTGTACCCCAACGGTGTAGCTTTTGCGGCCGTTTTGCCCTAACGCGTACACATTGCCGCCCAAATTAATTAAGGCGTTTTTTACGCCGTTTTGCAAAAAATAATCCCGCAGCTTATCGGCAATGTAGCCCTTGGCAATGGCGCCAAGCTCTAACCGCGCGCCGTTTTTTAAGGTAACGGTTTTGCCGCCCTGGGCTACCGAAAGATTTTGCCAGCCAACGGTTTTAAGTGCTGCCTTTAACACCTCCGGCTGCGGCACTACTTGGTTTTTAAAATCCCACAAATCGGTTACGGCACCCAGGGTAATGTCAAATAATCCGTTCGAAAGCTTGCTGTAATAAAGCCCTTTGTTTATTACGGCTAATAGATCCTCGCTGGCATTTTGCAGCTGCCCGGTTTGGTTTAAAACCGCAATTTCGTTATTTTCGGCCTTGCTGTTCAGCTTTTGCCCCAACGCGGTGCAAAGCTCTACAGCGCCGTTTAGCACTGTGCTTTGCCCCTCGTAAACCGTTAGGGTGCAAACGGTATCTAAGGTAAAAAAGGTGCGGGAAAGCTCCCTGCGGCAGCCGGCAAGGCCAAAACAGCTGCCAAGCACCAACGCCGCCGAAAGCAGCACGGCAACAAGCTTATTCATCCAGTTTTAAAACGGCCATAAAGGCGTCGGGCGGAACCTCTACCGAGCCTAACTTGCGCATGCGCTTTTTGCCCTCTTTTTGCTTTTCAAGCAGCTTTTTCTTACGGGTAATATCGCCGCCGTAGCACTTGGCCAAAACATCTTTTCGCATGGCCTTAACCGTTTCTCGGGCAATAACCTTGCCGCCAACGGCAACCTGAATAGGCACCTCAAACAGCTGGCGCGGAATATGCTCCTTTAATTTTTCGGCAATACGGCGGGCGCGGGGGTAAGCGTTTTGCTCGCAAACAATAAACGATAACGCGTCTACCACATCGCCGGCCAGTAAAACATCTAACTTTACCAGCTTGGCCGGCGCGTAGCCGTGCGGCTCGTAATCGTAGCTGGCGTACCCCCGTGTGCGCGATTTCAGCGCGTCAAAAAAATCGTACACAATTTCGCCAACCGGCATAAGGTAGTGAATATCTACCCGGTCGCCAATATATTGGGTGTCTTTATACTCGCCGCGCCGCTCCTGGCACAGCTCCATAATAGAACCGATG
>URRK01000230.1 GCA_900550315.1 uncultured Oscillospiraceae bacterium
CGGCATCGACGCTACCGGCATTGCCACCGCCAATAAGCCCTACATTATCAGCCGCTTTTTGCTGTTGTTGGCCATGGCCGTTTTGGGGCTGGTCAGCAGCTGCGTAGCACAGTATTTTGCCGCCAAAGCCGCCATTGGCACAGCGGCCGGCCTGCGGCAGGATTTGCTTTGCAAAATACAAACCTTAAGCTGCGGGGAGGTAGACGCCGTTGGCACCTCTACCCTAATTACCCGCATGACCAGTGATGTAAACCAGGTGCAAAACGGGCTGAATATGTTTTTACGGCTATTTATGCGCAGCCCGTTTATTGTGTTTGGCGCCATGATTATGGCCTTTACCATTAACGCCCGGCTGGCCCTTATTTTTGTAATTGCCATTGCGGTGCTTTTTTTCATTGTTTTTGGCGTTATGTGGCTTTCTAATCCGCTTTACAAAAAGGTTCAGCAACAGCTGGATGGCGTTACTGAGGCCACGCGGGAGGATCTAAACGGCGTGCGGGTTATTCGCGCCTTCTCGCGCGAGGGGGAGCAAAAAAAGCGCTTTGCCGCCCAAAACGAGCGCCTGCTGCATGCACAGCTGTTTGTTGGCAGGGTGGCCGCAATTATGAACCCCTTAACCTACCTAATTGTTAACGCCGTAATTATTGCAGTTTTGTGGCTGGGCGCCGGCAAAATTCAAAACGGGGTGCTGCTTTCCGGCAGCATTATTGCGCTAATTAACTACATTTTGCAAATATTAGTAGAGCTGGTAAAGCTGGCCAACCTTATTACCCAGCTGGGCCGCTCGATTGCCAGCATGAACCGGGTAGGCCAGGTGCTTAGCCTGCAAAGCGGTATGCAGTTTGGCGGCGGAAGCCAGCCGCAGGCCGGTGCGCCGGCCGTGCAATTTAACAATGTTAGCTTTTGCTATAACGGCAGCGCCGAGCCTGCCCTGCAAAACATTAGCTTTACCGCGCAAAAGGGGCAAACCATTGGCGTAATTGGCGGCACCGGCAGCGGTAAAACAACGCTGGCTAACTTAATTTTAAGGTTTTACGACGCCACCGGCGGCACGGTTTTGGTAAACGGCGTGCCGGTGCAAAGCCTTTCCAAGCAGCAGTTAGAGCAAGCCGTTAGCGCGGTGCTACAGCGGCCACGGCTGTTTTCGGGCACCGTTAAAAGCAACCTGCAATTAGCAGCGCCACAGGCCACCGAGCAGCAAATGCTTTGGGCGTTGCGCTTAGCCCGGGCCGAGGATTTTGTTTTAAAAAAAGGGGGCCTTGACGCCGCCGTAGAGCAGGACGGCGCTAATTTTTCGGGCGGGCAGCGGCAGCGCCTTACCATTGCCCGCACGCTGCTTAGCGGCGCAAAAATAATTATTTTAGATGACAGCCTTTCGGCTCTGGATTTTGCAACCGACGCCGCCGTGCGCCGCGCCTTAAAAACCCTGCCCAAAGATGTTACCGTGTTTTTTATTAGCCAACGGGTTGGCTCTATTGCCGGGGCCGACCGCATTTTAGTGCTGGATGACGGCGCGCTGGTTGGCAGCGGCACCCACAGTGCGCTGCTGCAAAGCTGCGGCGTTTACCGTGAAATTTTTGAAAGCCAAACAAAGGGGGCAGAGGCATGAAAAAATCTACAGTAAAAAATGTTTTAGCACTGCTAAAGCCCTACCGGGCGCAAATTTTTTGCAGCCTGTTTTGCGCGGTTGTAAGCGTTGCGGCCGCTTTAATCATTCCAATTGTAACCGGCAGCGCCATAGACGCCATGTTCGGCTCCGGCCGGGTGAATTTTACGGTGGTGCTGCAAAAAATCGTTACCATAGCCGCCTGGACAGCGGCCGCAGTGATTGCGCAGTACCTTTTGGCGGTTTTTAACAATCAAGCGGCCTACGGCATTTGCGCCGACCTTAGAAACCGTTACAACGCTAAGCTGCACAGCCTGCCGATAAGCTTTTTAGATACGCACTCCTCCGGCGATCTGCTTAGCCGAATGGTGGCGGATGTAGACGCCTTTTCGGACGGACTGTTAATGGGCTTTACCCAGCTGTTTACCGGGGTAACAACCATTGTTGCCGTGCTGGCCATTATGTTTTACCTAAACACCGCCATTGCCTTAGCGGTTGCTTTACTAACGCCGCTTTCAATTCTTTCGGCCCGGTTTATTGCCACGCGCATTAGCCGCTGGTTTCGGGAACAGGCCGCCGTTCGCGGGGAGGAAACAGCCCTAATAAACGAATTAATAGAGGGTCAGCAAGTAATTAAAACCTTTGGCGCGCAGGAGCGCACCCAGCAGGCCTTTTTTAAAGTAAACCGGCGGCTGCAAAACGCCGCCTTAAAGGCCACCTTTTTTTCCAGCCTTACCAACCCCACCACCCGCATGATTAATAATATAGTTTATGCGCTGGTTGCGTTTATTGGCGCGCTGTATGCCGTTTCGGGGAAAATAACCGTTGGGGGCCTAAGCATTTTTTTAAGCTACGCCGGGCAGTATGCCAAACCGTTTAACGAAATTAGCGGCGTTGTAACCGAGCTGCAAAACGCCCTTACCTGTGCCGAGCGCATTTTTGCCGTATTACGGGAGCCGGACTGCGCACCGGACCCGGAGCACCCGTTAGACCCCCCTGTTAAAGGCGCGGTTGAGCTAAAAAATGTTTGCTTTAGCTACCAAAAGCAGCACCCGCTTATTACCAACCTAAATTTAACGGTTCAGCCGGGGCAGCGAATTGC
>URRK01000231.1 GCA_900550315.1 uncultured Oscillospiraceae bacterium
ACGGCCTGCAGGGCCAGCAGCAGGTAAATGCCGGTTTAAAGGCTATTGCCAAAAAAACGGGCATTGGCCTTGTTTGCACCAATGATGTGCACTATTTAACCCGGCAGGACAGCAAGGTGCAGGAGGTTTTGCTGGCCATTGGCACCGGCAAAAAGTTGGGCGACAGCGACCTGCTGCGCTTTGAAACCGAGGAGTTTTATTTAAAAACCCAGGCCGAAATGGCAAAAGCCTTTCCGTTAGATGAGGCCGCCCTGCAAAACACGCAAAAAATTGCCGACCGCTGCAGCGTTAGCTTTACTTTTCACGAGCTAAAGCTGCCGTATATTGATATTGGCCCGCAGGATCATTTTGAGTATTTAACCCAAAAATGCCGCGAGGGGCTGCAGCACCATTACGGCAAAAACCCGCCGGAAAATGTTGTAAAACGGCTGGAATATGAGCTTTCGGTTATTCAAAAAATGGGTTTTACCGATTATTATTTAATTGTTGCCGATTATGTTTTGTACGCCAAAAGCCAGGGCATACCGGTTGGCCCCGGCCGTGGCTCCGGCGCGGGCAGCCTGGCAGCCTACTGCATTGGCATTACGGGCATAGACCCCATTCGGTACGATTTATTATTTGAGCGTTTTTTAAACCCCGAACGCGTATCTATGCCGGATTTTGATGTTGATTTTTGTTATGTTCGCCGGCAAGAGGTTATTGATTATGTAATTAAAAAATACGGCAAAAGCCATGTAAGCCAAATTGTTACCTTTGGTACGCTGGCGGCACGCGCCGCCGTGCGGGATGTTGGCCGCGTGTTGAATTTGCTGTACAACACCTGCGACAGGGTGGCAAAGTTGATTCCCTTAGAGCACGGCATGAGCCTTAATAGAGCCTTGCAAACGGTGCCGGAGCTAAAACAGCTGGCCGAAAGTGACGACACGGTAAAAGAGCTGCTGAACCTTTGCTTAAAGGTAGAGGGAATGCCGCGGCACGCCTCTACCCACGCGGCCGGGGTTGTTATTTCCGACCGCCCGGTAGCCGATTATGTTCCCTTAGCGGTAAACGACGATACGGTTGTAACCCAGTACACCATGACCGAGTTAGAGGAGCTTGGCCTGTTAAAAATGGACTTTTTGGGCCTAAGGAATCTTACCATTATTCGTGACGCCGAAAAAATGGTTGCTCGCCGGGAGCCCGATTTTAAAATAGAAACCATTCCGGAAAATGACCCGAAAACGCTGCACATGATGGCGCAGGGCAATACCGACGGGGTGTTTCAGTTTGAGTCGGAGGGCATGAAAAATGTTTTGCGCGCCTTTGGGCCCGAAAGCTTAGAGGACCTAATTGCTATTTTGTCGCTTTACCGGCCGGGGCCGCGTAAATCTATTCCAACCTATGTTTATAATCGGCACCACCCGGAGCAGGTACAGTACAAAACGCCGCTTTTAAAACCAATTTTAGCGGTAACCTACGGCTGCATTGTGTACCAGGAGCAAGTTATGCGCATTTTTCGCGAGCTGGCGGGCTACTCGCTTGGCCGGGCCGATATTGTTCGCCGGGCCATGTCTAAAAAAAAGCACGATGTTATGCAAAAGGAGCGCCAAACCTTTATTTTCGGCGAAAAGGATGAAAACGGCAAGGTGCTAATTGAAGGGGCAGTTGCGCGCGGCGTGCCCGAGCCGGTTGCTGAGGAGATTTATAACGATATTTCGGATTTTAGTTCTTACGCCTTTAATAAATCGCACGCGGCGGCCTACGCGGTAATTTCTTACCAAACCGCGTACCTAAAGGCGCATTACCCGCCCGAATACATGGCAGCTTTGCTTTCCAGCGTGCTGGGACAGCCCGGCAAGGTAAACCAGTACAGTGCCGAGTGCGCCCGCTTAGGTATTAAAATTTTGCCGCCGGATGTAAACGAAAGCGATTTGGATTTTACCGTGCGCAACGGTTACATTCGGTTTGGGCTGCTGGCGGTTAAAAATTTAGGTGCCGGTTTTATTCAAAAAATAATTGCCGAGCGTAAAAACGGCCCTTATGCTGATATTTTAGCATTTTGCCGCCGTGTAAACGGGCGGGAGTTAAACCGCCGCGCGGTAGAAAGCCTAATTAAATGCGGCGCGTTAGATTCTTTAGGGGCCAACCGCCGGCAAATGCTGCAGGCGTTAGACGAAATTTTGTTGGCCTGCAGCCAAGAGGCCGCCCGCAGCGCCAACGGGCAGCAAACGCTGTTTGATACTTTGGCCGAGCCGCAGCAATTAACCTTTGAATTGCCGAATGTGCCCGAAATGCCGGAGGAACAGCGCCTTAATTTTGAGCGTGAAGCAACCGGAATGTACCTAACCGGTCACCCGCTGAATAAGTACAAGTTGCTTTCAAAAGCGCTAAAGGTGCAGCAGGCGGCCGAGGTAACCGGCCCGGCACTGCCAGATGGCGCGCGGGTAAAGCTTTTGGTGCTTTTAAACGAGGTAAAAACCAAAACAACCAAAAACGGCGGCGTTATGGCTTTTTTAAGCGCCGAGGATCTAACCGACGCCGTGCACATTACCGTTTTTCCAAAAATATTTAATCAGGCTCGCCCTGTTTTACAAGGGGGCAGCGTGCTTTTGGTTAGCGGCCGCGTTTCCCGGCAGGAGGACCGCCCCGGCGAATTAATTTGCGATAAAATTGAAACGGCGCCCGC
>URRK01000232.1 GCA_900550315.1 uncultured Oscillospiraceae bacterium
AGTGACTGGAGTCGAACCAGCGGCCTCTTGAACCCCATTCAAGCGCTCTACCAAACTGAGCCACACCCGGAAAAATAAATTTAATTGCAGGCTTTTCAAGCCACAAGCGATATTTTACCATATCTTTAGGCAAAAATCAAGCGTTTTTAGAAAAAAACTTATTTTTTGTTTTTTTAGCCGCCGTTTTAGGGTTGGCCGCAAAAAAGGCCAAAAACTTTTTGCCAACAGGCCTTGGCTCGGCCGGCGTTTTAACACAAGGCTTACGCTTAAAGCGGAGGTATTAGCGGCAAAAAAACAATGCCTAAAGCTTTAACCTTAAAAGCACCGGTCGAAACGGGTTTGCGCCCGCAGCGACCGGTTATGTACTATTACGGCTGTTACAAGCTACCGTTGCAGTTTTTAAAAATTGCGGCTGTTTTTTGCGCCGTTATTTATTAAGGCACCCTGCAAAAAGCACCTTTACGCGCTTTTACGCTTTTATTTAAAAAACAGCGGCAGCTTTTCTAAGTAAATAATGTCTTTTCGATCGGCGGCGTCGCCCTCGGCCAAAAAGGCGCAGGCTGCAACCTCAATGCCGCCGGCTTTTTGGGTAAGCTCCCGCACCGCCGCTAAGGATTCGCCGGTAGAAATTACATCATCTAACAGCAGCACGCGTTTGCCTTTTAGCTGCTGTACCTCGGTTTCGCCCAAAAATAGGTGCTGTTCTTTTTTCGTGGTAATAGATACCACATTAACCTCTAACGGGTTGCGCATGTAAACCTTAACGCCCTTGCGCGCAACAATGTACGGCTTGCCGGATTGCCGGGCCATTTCGTAAGCCATTGGAATAGATTTTGCCTCCGGCGTTAAAATAACATCAAATTCCGGAACCTTTTTTAAAAGCTCGGCGCAGCCGGCTACGGTCAGCTCTACATCGCCAAAAATAATAAAAGCGGCAATGTCTAATTTGTCGTTTACCGGAAAACGCTCCAGCTCACGGGTTAACCCCGCAATTTTCAAGGTGTAATGTTCTGCCATGTTTATTCCCCATTTTTAACGGCTTAATGCCGGCGCAAAAGCCCAAAAAGTAAAAACTGCCAGGTTAGCGGTGCTTTTGGGTGCGCGGCGTGGCCGTTTATTTTTTAACAAACCTATTATACACCGCCCGGCCGCCCGGGTCAACTGTTATTTCAAGTCCTTTTTATCTTCCGGCGTAGTTTTCGAATTTTGCAGCACCTTGTTTATAAATCTGCATATTTCAGTTTACGGGCCGCAGTTTAGGCAAAATTACCCGGTTTTAAAATGCGGCAGCCTTAAAAATAAATTTAACAAAAAATTCTTTGGGTCAACGGCTTGTTTTAAACCGGGTTATGTGTTAAAATGTAACTGTATAATTCTATTTCGGGCATTGCATTGGCACAGCATTTTACCGTGCGCGCCCAAAGTAACGAGGGGTAAATTTGCAGCAACATTACTTAGATAACAGTGCCACCACCAAGCCCTGCGAGCAGGCTGTGGCGGCCGCGTTAAACGCCATGACGGCAGATTTCGGCAATCCATCCTCCCTACACGGGTTAGGCTTGGCAGCCGAAAATTTGGTAGCAACCGCGCGCGAGCAGCTTGCCGAGCGGCTTGGCGCCGATGTGCGGGAGGTTTATTTTACCTCCGGCGGCAGCGAGGGGAATAACACCGCCTTGTTTGGCGCGGCGCACGCCCGCCGGCGCTTAGGCCGGCACATTATTGCCACCGCAGTAGAGCACGATTCGGTTTTAATGCCTTTAAAGCAGCTGGAAAAACAGGGGTTTGAGGTTACCTACCTTGCCCCGGGGCCCGACGGTAACCTGCAGCCGGAGCAATTTAAAAACGCCCTGCGGCCGGATACCATATTGGTTACCTGCATGGCCGTAAATAACGAAACAGGCGCAGTTTTTCCGGTAACCCGTTTGCGGGAGGTTTTGCAAGCTGCCGGCTCAAAAGCGTTGTTACACACCGATTGTGTACAGGCCTTTGGCAAGCTGCCGGTAGACGCTTTGGTGTAGACCTGCTTTCTGCCAGCGCCCACAAGGTGCACGGCCTAAAGGGCTGCGGCCTGCTTTACATTAAAAAGGGGCTGAATTTGCCCCCACTTATTTACGGCGGCGGGCAGGAGAGCGGCTTGCGCTCCGGCACCGAGGCAGTGCCAAATATTTCTGCCTTTGGCGCAGCAGTAAAAGCGCTGCCAAGCTCGGCTGACTTTTTAAAGCACACCAAAAGCCTGCAAACGCTGCTGCGCGAGCGTCTGCAAGGGTTTCAAAATGTTCAAATCAATTCGCCGCAAAACGGCTGCCCTTACATTTTAAACTTTTCGTTTATGGGGTACCGCTCCGAAACGCTGCTGCACTTTTTGGCGCAGCGCGGCGTGTTTGTTTCCAGCGGGAGTGCCTGCGCCAAGGGCAAAGGCAGCCATGTTTTATTGGCACAGGGGCTGCCGAAAAACAGGGTAGACAGCGCCCTGCGTGTAAGCTTTAGCTACCAAAACACCCCGGAGGATGTTTTAGCTTTGTGCAGCGCCTTAACCGAGGCGCAAGGCTTAGTACACCGTTAGGCAAACGGGGTAGCCCAAGACTGTTTTGTTGGCGCCCTGCTTTTCGCGCAGTCGTGCAGAAAGGCTTGGCAATCTGGCAAAGTTGGTGCACGACTGCGCG
>URRK01000233.1 GCA_900550315.1 uncultured Oscillospiraceae bacterium
TACGACTCCGAAACCGAACTGTACTATTTAAACAGCCGCTACTACGACCCGGAAACGGGGCGGTTTATTAATGCGGACGGCTATGTTTCCACGGGGCAGGGCGTACTGGGAAACAATATGTTCGCCTATTGTGGGAATAATCCGGCGAATTATTTTGACGAATCTGGCCAAGATCCCATACCGACATGGGCAAGAAATATTGTATATGGTGTTCCAACCGCTGCAGATTATTTCAAGGCCTTATCTGCAGATGCGAGTGCTTGGGCTGGATCAGCAAGGTTTATTGTTGAAAAGGCTAAAGCCGAAGCAGAAAAGAACAGAGTATTTGTAGTTGGCAGGGGAAAGAAAAATCAAAATTTCACGAGCCGAAAGGATAAGCGACATGGCAGTGAAAATCGGCAAAAATCAGGGAACAGGGAGCGAAATATTGGTCATCAAAATGGAGAAGAGCACAGTCGGGTACCCAAGGGGAATTATGGTAGCACCAAAAGAATGGCTTTCACCAATGACATCGTACCATTGAGTTTTCAAAACACCGTTGAAATAGCCTTGATTGCATTGGCAATAGGGTTTGTGGTGGCAAATGATGTAACCGTTGGTGGAATTGCCGATGATGTCATCTTAGGACAAATGGTGCGCGTCTTAGGGGATTTGACAGAAAAAACAGTGAATGGATGAATGCAAAATGAACAGGTTTGAGTTAAAAAACGGAATAACGGTTTACTTAGATCCGCTTGAGAATACCCATTCAATATGTTTGTCACTGTGCACTTGGGCCGGACCGCTTTTTGAGAAAAAGCAACAAAATGGCATCTCACATTTTTTAGAGCATTTACATTTCAGGGCCTTGGGGAATTGGACGCAGCGGCGCTTATATTTTGAAATGGAAAAAATAGGAACAACGCTGCGCGGTACGACCTACAACAATTATTTAAAATTTGAAGTAAAGGTTTTGCCACAATATCTTTTACAGGCGTTGAACCTATTAAAAAAAGTACTGGAAACCAATGAGTGGAAGGCAGAGGATTTTGAGGCTGAAAAAGCAGTGGTTTTAAATGAGCTGAATGAAAAATATGATGCTGCGGGAGAATTGGCTTTGCAGCAGATTTTTAAAGAATGCTCTTACGGCGGCTCAATTTTGGGTACTGAAAAAACTGTAAGTGAATTAAGCTTAAAAGATGTGCTGAGCTTTAAACAAAGAATATTTTCGGCCAGTAATATCAGCCTTTTTGTTTCCGGCGCTTTCCAAACAGAAAAGCTTTTGAACCTTTTAAATCAAAAGCTGGGCGAATACAGCCTGTCTGCACCGGTGAATTTGCTGGAAAATCCTATCTGTTTAAAAGCAAAAAAAATCAAAATGCTTCCACTGGCCGGTGAATTTACAGAGGCAGCTGTTTCCTTTGCGATTCCACGCAGATTTGCTGAAAAAAATCAAGCGGCATTAGACTTATTGCAGTGCATTTTGGGGGAGGGGGTTGGCTCCCTTTTGCAGCGCCGGATAAGAGAAGAACTCCGGTTAACAAATTGCATTTACACGCAGCTGGATTATTTTGGGGGTTTTGCAATTTTGCAAATTAATTTTTCGGTATTAACAGAGCGTTTTTTGCCTTGTCTGCAGGCTGTTTTTGCCATAATGAACGGGCTGAAAAAAGAAGTTGATGCCGGGGATTTGGCTGCGGCTGTGCCTTTTTATGCGCAAAATCGGCTGTTTGAATTGGATGATCCGGTTGAAAAAAACGCACAAAACATTTTGTTTTATTTTGTGCGGGGAATGGAAAGACCGTCTGTTTCAAGCTATTGCAATATTACTGCTGAGATTATTCGCCAATTGGCAAGCAATCTTTTTCAACCCGAAAATGCTTATTTAACTGTTTGCAGCAGCCGAAAAATATCGGTTAAAAGCCTTAAAAAACAGTTGAAGCTATTAAATGAATAAGTTTTTTGATAAAGCGCTTTTTAAAAGTTGATATTGACCCGACTCTTATTGCAATATTTAATATTTATTGTTTTTCAGGTTTTGCCATGAAGTTAATAAACCTGCTTTACAACCGGGGGCTTGCGTGTAATGCGTAAAAAAATGATGATTGTTGTTTTAATTCTTGCTGCAGTATTTTTTATAGGAACGGTTGGTGTATTGGTGCACATTGACCGGGACGGAAAATTATCTGTGGAAAATACAGCTTTATATACTGTCACAGTTCGCGGTGTGCAAATTACAGGCACCAGCCAACTGCCAAGCGTGGAAATTGATACCGAGGAGTACACCAACAGCTTGTATGTAGCTGCAACCGTCGTAAAAAATATTGATCTAAGGTTGTTGGAAAAAATAAAACCCGGGCAAAAAGTGTTTTTTAGAATCAAAACTTCAAAATGCGGCTTATTAAATAATGCTGAGTTTATTGATGTTGTTGCTTTAAAAACAAATGAGGCCGACATTTTTAACCTACCGCAATATAACCGTTTTTTCAATCAAGCTGCTTATCCGGCAAAAATTGCCGGGGTGGTTGTCGCCGGGCTGTTTCTTTTATTGCAGGCCTGTATGTTGGTTCTTTTAAAAAAAGTGCCGAAGAAAGCATAGCAAAGCAGTATGTAAAAATTCAGCATAGG
Organism: uncultured Oscillospiraceae bacterium; assembly: GCA_900550315.1. GTDB lineage: Bacteria > Bacillota > Clostridia > Oscillospirales > Acutalibacteraceae > UMGS1279. The sequence goes on from URRK01000233.1 coordinate 2,608, forward strand.
TTGGTTTTTGGCTGCAGTCTATCTATTTTCCA
>URRK01000234.1 GCA_900550315.1 uncultured Oscillospiraceae bacterium
TAGAGGAACGAACAGGAAAGGAAGAATTTTCGTGGCATTTTTTTCGAAAAGAAAAAGGAACGAAGAATTTAAAAAGCAGCTGGAACGCGAAGCTTTAGATAAAATGGATCAGGGCGGCATTTTGCCGTACGAAACCGTTGGCATAACGGTTGGCACCGGCAAGCCGCACCACCCTTCGCCGGTCCATGTAATTACCGCAGCCGAGCTAAAGGGGGAGGAAACCGGCCAACCGGTACCGGTGCAGCATTTACCGGAGCCTACCGCCGGGGAGCCTATTGGCATGGCGGCCGGGGAAAAGGCCGACACCGCCAGCGACTTTTTATTTAAGCGGATGACCGAGGCAAGGCAGGCTGCCGCCGCGCGTTACACCGCCCAAAATAGCACGCAGCCGCAAGGCCAAAACGCGTTTACATGGCCTGAGGTACGGCAGCAATCTGCAGTGCAGCAGCCTACCCAAACAGCAGCACCGCAGGCTGCAAAAGCCGTCGCGCCGCAGCCCAACCAGCCGGCTGAACCGGGTTTTGCGCCGGGTGCCCCGAATTTTAAAATTCCGATCGCGCCCCGGCCGACCCAGGCGGCAGCACAAAATGCCTCAGCAGCCACGCAGCAGGCCCGGCCTGCAACGCCAAAGGTGCCGGTTGAAACCGCCCGGGCGGCAGAGCCAAAAGCCGCACCGGAGGTTGCACCGCAGGAACCGTTTGATTTAAACGCGGCTATTAATTCTTTAAAAAATGCCGCCGGGTTAATGTCCGGCTCGGTAACGGCAAACAGGCCCGAAAAGCCGGCACCAGCGGCACCGGCAGGCAGCGCGGGGCAAGCTAAGGCCGCGCCAAGCAGCAGCCCGGTTCGCCCGGCAGAGCCGGCACCCCAAAAGCCCAATTTAACCTTAAACCAAAAGGCAAAACCTGCAGCGCAGCCGGCCGCGGGCAGCGCAAAAGCGGCTGTAAACCAAAGCCAGCAAATTTCAAGCGCAATTGACCGTGATGTTTCTAAAATAGCGCAGGCGCAAAAAGCGGCGGCCACGGCCGAGCAGCGCCGCAAGACCCTTTTGGACCGCTGCAACGCCTATTTGGCTGATGACACAGTTGGTGTTGTTCAGCCGGATACCTCCCGCTACAAGCTGGAAAGTGTTGAATCTATTTTAAGCGGATTTGAAGACCGCGCCACCCAAAAGGTTCTGCGCAGCTTAAACCTGCCAATGCCGGAAAAGGCCGCGCCCCAAAGCGCCCCCAAGGCCGCCGAGCAAAAGACAGAGCTTTCACCCGAGCCGGCCGTACGGCGGGTGCCGCTTGCTTCAAGCGCCGATATTTCAAGCTACTCCGGCACTGAGACCGAAAAGCTGCCCGGCAGCGGCACGGTAAAGCACATTGCTTTTCAAAATCCAACGGCACCGCGCAGTGCGGCCGCCAAAATAAGCAGTGCTGCCGCCGACGGCGCAACCCGGCACATTGACCTTAGCGGTGTAAGGCCGCAGGCTGTCGCGCCCGAGGCCGCCGTTGACGCCACGCAGACCTTTAAAAAATTTAAAGAGCAGGAGCCGGTTTTGCCTAAGAGCGAACCGCAAAGCGATTTGCCGGCTGAGGAAAACCAGGATCCAAGCGAGACCGAAAAGCTGCCGACCGCAGATTACCGCACGGTGGGGGATAAAGACGCCGTAAACGCCGCCCTTTTGGCCGCTGGTAAAAAGCTGCGGCTGCGCGCCTTTGCCAACACGGTTTTGCTAATTGGCGCGGTGCTGTTTTCTACCCTGCTGGCCGGGCCGGTAAAGGCGGCCGGCAGTACGGCCTTTTACGCGGTGCATTTGGTGCTTACCCTGTTAATTGCGGCGGTTAATTTGCCGGTGTTAAAGGGGTTAAAGGCGTTTGTTTCTAAAGAAAAAAGCATGGACTGCGGGTTGGCCGCAGCCATTGTGCTTGCTTTGCTGCAGGCGGTGCTGGCGGTTGCCGGCGTGCGTTCACAGTTAGGCTTTCCGCTTTCGGGGCTGTTAGCGCTTTCGGCCACGCTTTACAGCTTTGGCCGGCTTTCGGCTCACCGCAGGGTTTGCGATAACTTTAGCGTTATTGCTAATGAAAAGCTTAAAAATGCGTTGCACATTGTTTCAAACCACACGGCAAATTTGGCTATGGGCCAGCGTGCCGTGGGGGAGGATGTTTTAATTTGCTGCGGCAGTAAAACCAAAAATGTAGAGGACTTTTTGGCTTATTCCTACTGCAAAAACCCTTTAGTAAACCGCGCTAAAAAAATTGCCCTGGTAGGGCTGATTATGGCGGTAGGGTTAGGGGTTGCTGCGGCCTTTATTACCACTATGGACGCGGCCTACGCTGTGTTTATTGCCGGCGTAGTAAGCTGCATTGCCGCGGCCCCGGCAACCCTGCTTATTCCAAACTTTCCGCTGCGCAGCGCCGCCAAACGGTTAAACGGCTACGGTGCCATGTTAACCGGTTACAAGGCCTGCGCCGAGTTAGACCGCTGCAACGCGGTTGCCGTTACGGCGGGGCAGCTGTTCCCGGAGGATTCGGTTTGCATGATAGATATGCGACCGCTTAGCCCCAACCCTATTGACAAGACTATTTTAGACGCTTACTCGGTAACCGCGCAAATTGGCAGCCCGTTGGCCGGGATGTTTAAACAAAT
>URRK01000235.1 GCA_900550315.1 uncultured Oscillospiraceae bacterium
GCGGTGGAGCTTGCACTGCACAACGCAAAACAGGCAGGCGTGGATGCGCGCATCCAGGTGGCGCAGCGGGATGTCCGCGATTTCTCCATCCCGGTCGAAAAAGGCGTGGTTATCTGCAACCCACCATACGGCGAGCGTCTGCTCGATTTAAAGGCGGCGCAGGAAATCTACCGCACAATGGGCAAGGTGTTCTGTCAGGGTCACCCGCACCGCTACTATGTCATCAGCCCGGATATGGAGTTTGAACGCTCCTACGGCAAGACTGCGGACAAGCGCCGCAAGCTTTACAACGGTATGCTAAAATGCCAATTCTACATGTACTTTAGGGCGTAATTTAGCTTTTAAAATTTTAAAATAAGCAACAAAATCCCGGCCCCCAAAGGCAAAAGCCTTTGGGGGCCGGTTAAAATGTATTCAAGCTGCCAAAAACAGCTGCGTTACTGTTTTTTGTTGGTTAAGCCAATAAAATAATCGGCCGAGACTTTATAAAACCGGCAAAGCTCAATTAAATCCTCAATTTTAAGCTCGGCTCGGCCGGCCTCAATGTGGTTGTACCCTTGCTGCGATTTATGAATAATTTTACCCACCTGTTTTTGCGTTAAATCGTTATCCTCCCGTAGGTTTCTCATTCTGGTTCGGTAATCCATTATTCAAGATCCCCCATTCTTTTTCGGTTTAATTAAAATGTACCATATTCAAATATTGAGTATTGACATTTACTCAAAAATTGAGTATAATTAAACCGCGCCAAGAAATTTGGCGGAAGTTAAAATAAACGAGAAGGAGTAGAAACAGTGAAAAAATTTAAAAAAGTGTTAGCGCTAACCCTGGCAATGGTTTTGGTGCTTGGCCTGTTTTCGGGCTGCGGCCCCCAAAAGGCGGCCGGCCTTTACGAAAACGGCCGGTTGGTAAAACCGTGGGACGATTTATTAAAAGAAATTGGGTATACCGATTTTGACGGGAAAGAAATTGAGTACAAAACGCGGGAGCTAGACGAAGAAGGAATCACAATTTACACCTCCCATTTTAAACCATCTGAGCAAGATGAAAAAGACAAAAAGAAGTACGATTTAGTTATTCCAAACGGTGTTACTACTATTGGCGCCGGTGCATTTGAAGCCTGTACCCATTTAAAAAGCATAGTTTTACCGAACAGTGTTACCTCAATTGGGGAAAAAGCTTTTTTACTTTGTAAAGCGTTAGAAAGCATTAACCTGCCGAACAGCATTAAAACAATAGAGGAATATGCGTTTAGTACATGTTGGAATTTAAAAAGCGTAAAATTGCCGAGCCATCTTACGAGCATAGAAAAAGGTATGTTCGTCAATTGTGGTGACTTAACCACAATTGAAATACCAAACGGGGTAAAAATTTTACAGGACAGTGCATTTATGTGGTGTTTCGATTTGGTCAGCGTAAAAATACCAAACAGTGTTAAATCAATTGGAGAAAGCGCATTTAGTGGTTGTGATAATTTAGAAAAAATAAACCTACCAAACAGCATTACAACAATTGAATATTGCACCTTTTTTGGTTGTGAAAAGTTAACCGAAATTAAAATACCAGGCAGCGTAACAAAAATTGATTCCATGGCTTTTGCTGATTGCGAAAATTTAGTTGGCATTACAATACCGGACAGCGTTACAAGTATAGTCGAGTCCTCTTTTAAAAACTGCGACAAGCTAACCATTTACGGTTCGGTTACTTCTTTTGCTAAAGAATATGCCGATGATTACGATATACCGTTTGTTGAAAAATAGGAGGAACAGAAAAATGAAAATTTGGGCCATGAATTTAAAGGATAACCGAAACAACGGCGAAAACAAAAGCCTGGAGGTTAAGTTTTTAGCCTGCAAGGAGCACAACCTGTTGGCAATTGGCTGGGCGGATGAAAACATTAACACCAGCCAAAACGCAGCCTTTGTAAACGCCTACAACCGCCTTTCGGAAATGAAACGGAACGATTTAGTTTGGGTTAAAAACGCCAAAACCAAAGAGTATTACCTTTGCGAGGTGTTGAACGATAGGGTTTTAGTTGCCGGTGAGGCCTTACGAAAAAACGATATTGCGTTTGCAAGAATTTGCGAGTTCCACCCGGTAGAAAGCGCGGTAATTAACACCGAATTTAAAAAGGGCAGCTTAACGGCAATTTCAACCATTCAAGGTATTACAGACGCCGAAACCGTTGAAAAAACCAAAGCCCTTTGGCAAACCAAAAATATTTAAAGGAGCAATTTTTTATGAAAAAATGTCCAAATTGTAATGTATGCTATCCTAACGAGGCCGAATTTTGCGGTACCTGCCGGGCTCAACTGGTTTTAGTGCCGGATCCGCCCGCGCAGCCCTCTGCCGCCCAACAGGTGCTTTCGGCCGTTAAGGGCAAAATAACCAAGCAAACGGTTGCAAATATTATTATTTTTCTTTTACATATTATTCTTGCCATTATTGTGCTTTGCGTATTTGTTAACGCCGCAAAAGATTTTAAATCGGGCGGTATTTTAATTGGCAAAATTCAGTCGGTAGGCGGAAAAACGCTTGAGGAGGCCTATTACCAAAATTTAAGCTACATTTACGAGGGGTATTACACCTTTACAATTGCGTTTGGTATTTTTTGCTCGGCGGTTATTACCTCG
>URRK01000236.1 GCA_900550315.1 uncultured Oscillospiraceae bacterium
CTGGTGGAGGGGGTGGCCCAGCGGCTGGAGGCCCTGAGCCGGCAGGGGCACATCGCGGTGATCACCGCCGACACCCACGGCACCGCCGCCCGGGCCTGCGCCGGCCTTCCGGTGGAGGATGCCCAGGGCTGCATGGTGGTAGATATTGGCGGCGGCACCAGTGAGGTTGCGGTGCTTTCGCTGGGGGATATTGTTACGGCGCAGTCGGTTCGCGTAGCGGGGGACAAGCTGGATGAAGCCATTATCAGCTACATTCGCAAGGTGCACAATATGTTAATTGGGGAGCGCACGGCCGAGCAAATTAAAATTGAACTGGGTTCCGCCATGGAATACGAGGACGAGGGCAGCTTAGAAATTAAGGGCCGCAATTTGGTAGACGGCCTGCCCAAAAGCATTGTAATTACAGCGGCAGAAGTGCGTACCGCCATGGCCGACACCGTGGCCCAGATTATTGACGCCGTGCACCAAACGCTGGAAAAAACCCCGCCCGAGCTTTCGGCCGATATTATTGACCGCGGCATTACCCTAACCGGCGGCGGCGCGCTGCTGCGCGGGCTGGACCAATTAATGCAGCAGGAAACGGGGATTCCCGTATTTGTGGCAGAAAACCCGCTGGACTGCGTTGTTTTAGGCACCGCGGCCGAGCTGGAACGGCACGATTTTACCGAAAACACCTTTAAAAAGCTTAAAAGATATTAAAAATTCGCCGGCAAACGCCAAACCGAATTTTGCGGTGTAAACGCTAAGGCGCGCTGGTTTGAAACAGCCTTATGTAAAATTTAAGGCGTGTGGTTTTTAAGTAAAAGAATAAGAATTTGGCTTTAAGCTTGGTTTTTAAAGCCAAAACGCTAAACCCGTTGTAAAAGTAGGGGTGAATACAGTGCGATTTTTCTTTCGCAGTCACAAATTTAAAATTATTCTTTCGGTATTTTGCTTTGTGCTGGTAGCCGCCTTGGTAGCCGGCCTGTTCGGCGGGGCAAGCTCCCCGTTAAACAGCGTGGTGGGCACGGTAACAACCTCGGTACAAGGGGTGTTTAAAAGCTGTGAAAACTGGGTGCGGGATCTGGGTAAAAAAATTGGCTCCAACGAGGAGCTTATGCTGGAAAACTCCTCCCTAAAATCGCAGGTAAACAGCCTTACCGAGCAGCTGACCGACTTTGAAAAAGCCAAGCAGGAAAACGAGCAATACCAAAAATATTACAGCATTAAAGAGCAGCACAGCGACTTTTTAATGCAGCCGGCTACGGTTATTTCCCGCAATCAGGAGGACCCGTACGGCTCCTTTACCATTAACAAAGGCTCCTTACAGGGCATTAAAAAAAATGACCCGGTTATTACCGAGGAGGGGCTGGTGGGCTACATATCCGAAGTCAACGCCTCCTACTGCAAGGTAACAACCGTGCTGGATTCGGCCATTAGCTGCGGCGGTATGGATAGCCGCACCGGCGACACCGGCATTATTACCGGCGAATTGAATTTGGCCGAAAAAAACAAAACCCGCCTAACCAACGTACTGCGCAGCTCCGGCGTTGCGGTTGGCGATTACATTGTAACCTCGGGCGGCGGTGTGTTCCCGGCCGGCATTACCGTAGGCCAGGTAGAGGGAATTCACAACGACAAATTTAACACCGCGTTGTACGCTGAAATTAACCCGGCCGTTAATTTTGCCGAGCTGCGCGATGTAATGGTTATCACCTACTTTAACGGGCAGGGGCAGGCTGTTTCGGGGGCAAAAAAATGATTGTGAACGAACAGCGCCACGCCCCGGCATTTTACGGGTTGCTGGGGCTTTTAAGCTTTTTGCTGCTGCTGTTGCAGCAAATCTCTTTTTTTAGCTTTAAAATAGGGCACGCGTACCCGCAGCTGCTGTTGGCGCTTTTGCTGGCAATGGCTTGCCTGTTGGGGGAGTGGACCAGCTTTTGGTACGGCCTTTGCCTTGGCCTGGCGTTAGATACTTTAGCCGGCCGGGCCTCGTTTTTTAACGCCGTTACCTTTATGGTGCTGGCGGTGACCGTTGGCTTAATTTACCGTTACTGGTTAAACAAAAACCTTAAGGCGGTGCTTTTGGGCGGCCTTGGCGCCTCGCTGCTGTATCACCTTTTAAAGTGGTTTGTTTTGTATGTGCTGCGGGGGGAGCCCGGCGCCGTGCAGCTGCTATTGTACTACGCGCTGCCCTCGGCCGTTTACACCGGCTTTGCGGTGCTGCCGTTTTACTTTTTGGTAAAACGCCTGCAGCGGCGCTACGCCATAGCGGTGCAGTAAATTTGGGCGTTCGGGTCGGCTTTTAACAAAGCGCCCGGAGCGCATAAAGCCCTTTAAAAAGGGAAATGAAAGCCAGTTTAATAGGGCAAATAGCTTGTGAAAAAACATTATAAGCCCCGTTTTGGGGCTAAAACTTATTTTAAGGCGTGCAAAAAACTTTGCGTGCTTAAGAAAGGGGGGCTTTAGGTGCCCAGTAAAGAGGCAATTTTAAAAAAGCGCGATAAGCGCCGAATGTTTACCGCGGTTATTTTGGTGGTGCTAAGCTTTGTGCTGTTCTTTTCCCGCTTGTTTGAGCTGCAATATTTAAAAGCGGCCACCTACACGGCGCAGGGCAGCGGTATTTCTACCATTAAGGCCCCCATTAAAGCCTC
>URRK01000237.1 GCA_900550315.1 uncultured Oscillospiraceae bacterium
TATTCCGCCCGAGCAGCGCGGCTACGCCCCCCTTGCGGCCGATGACGGCGGCATTATTTGGGGCCTTGAAATTGGCGTTGCAAGCCGTGTGGCGGTTAGCGGGCAAACCCGAAAAATTTTAATTTTTACCGTGCGGCAAAAAAATGAAGCGACAAATTAGTGACTTTTTGGCAGTATAAAAGAAAAAGTTTACATTTAAAGCAATATAAAAACAAAGGTTTAAAAATTCAGGGGAATAGTACAATGGTTTTAGACAATGATATTGAAAGAGTTCTTTTTACCCAAGAGCAGATCAGCGCCACTTTAAAGCGCCTGGGCCAACAAATTACCAATGACTACCAGGGTAAAAACCTGCTGTTGGTTGGTATTTTAAAGGGCAGCGTTGTTTTTATGGCCGATTTAATGCGCGAGATTGATTTAAAATGCAAAATAGATTTTATGGCCCTTTCCTCTTACGGGGATTCTACCCGTTCCAGCGGCGTGGTACGCGTTTTAAAAGACCTTACCACCGACATTAACGGGTACGATGTTTTGGTTATTGAGGATATTTTAGACAGCGGCAATACCCTTTCGCACTTAAAGCAGATGTTGGAGCTGAGAAAGCCGCGTTCTTTAAAAATCTGCACTTTTTTTGACAAACCCGAACGCCGCGTAGTAGATTTAAAAGCCGATTATGTTGGCGCCGTTATTCCGGATGAATTTATTGTTGGTTACGGGTTGGATTATGCCGAAGTTTACCGTAATTTACCTTATGTTGGCGTATTAAAGCCGGAACAATATCAATAAGGATGTGTGATTTTGAATAAGAATATCCGTAACATTATTTTGTGCATTGTGCTGCCGCTTATTATTTTTGGCACAGCGTTTTTCTTTATGCGCTACACCAATGCCACCGCCCAAACCAAGTACAACGAAATTGTTCGCATGGTGCTGAACAACGAGATTTCCGAGTACCAGTTAAACCTTTACTCTGGCAACCTAAAGTACACCCTGCGTAAGGATAATAAAACCTACAACTACACGGTTGCCAGCCCGGATATTTTTTATAACGATGTAAACAGCTATGTTATGGAAAATAACGCAAAGTACAACAACGACCCCAACAACAAAAATGTAATTGTTGTAGATTACAAGCGCGGAAATGAAGGCGCTTGGCTGCAAAACATTTTGCCTACCTTGCTGGTGGTTGGCGTGTGCGCTGTGCTGTTTATTTATTCTATGAAGCGCATGAACTCCGCCATGGGCACCGATAAAACCATGATGTTTGGCAAGGCCAAGGTGCGCAAGGCCGAGGACGCAAAAAAAACCACCTTTGCCGATGTTGCCGGTGCCGACGAGGAAAAGGAGGAAATGAGCGAAATTGTTGACTTCTTAAAATCGCCCGAAAAGTTTCAGCAATTAGGGGCGCGTATTCCCAAAGGGGTGCTGCTGGTTGGCCCCCCCGGAACCGGTAAAACCCTGTTGGCCAAAGCAGTGGCGGGGGAGGCCGGCGTGCCATTTTTCTCCATTTCCGGCTCCGATTTTGTAGAAATGTTTGTAGGCGTTGGTGCGTCCCGCGTGCGCGATTTATTTGAACAGGCGAAAAAGAACGCCCCCTCTATTGTTTTTATAGACGAAATTGACGCGGTTGGCCGCCAGCGCGGCGCCGGCCTTGGCGGCGGGCACGATGAGCGCGAGCAAACCTTAAACCAGCTGCTGGTTGAAATGGATGGCTTTAGTGAAAAGGTTGGCGTTATTGTAATGGCGGCAACCAACCGGCCGGATATTTTAGATAAAGCCCTGCTGCGTCCCGGCCGTTTTGACCGGCAAATTACCGTAAACTACCCCGATGTAAAGGGCAGGGAGGAAATTTTAAAGGTTCACTCCCGCGGGAAGCCGCTGGGCCCGGATGTAAACCTAAAAACCATTGCGCAATCTACCGCAGGCTTTACCGGCGCCGATTTGGAAAATCTGCTGAACGAGGCCGCACTGCTGGCCGCGCGCGAGAATTTAAAGGCCATTACCGAAAAGAATATTGAGGAGGCCACCGTTAAGGTGGTAATGGGTACTGAGAAAAAATCCCATGTTATTACCAATCGGGATAAATTAATTACCTCTTACCACGAGGCAGGGCACGCCATTGTTTCCTACTTTTTGGAAACGCAGGACCCGGTTCACCAAATTTCAATTATTCCGCGCGGTATGGCTGCCGGTTACACCATGTATATTCCTACCGACGAAAAAACCCATGTTTCCCGCCGCTATTTGCTGGAGGAGATTTGCGCTATGTTGGGCGGCCGCGCGGCCGAGCAGCTAACGCAGGAGGATGTTTGCACCGGTGCCTCAAACGATATGCAGCGCGCTACCGAAATTGCCCGCAAAATGGTTACCAAATATGGCATGAGCAGCCGCTTAGGCCCCATTACCTACGGCACTGATAATAACGAAGTATTCTTAGGCCGCGATTTTTCCTCCACCCCGAATTACTCGGAGGAGACCGCTGCGGTTATTGACGAGGAAATCAATAAAATTATTTCTGACCAGTACAAAAAGGCGGTTGATTTGCTGCAGCAGCACATGGATAAATTGCACAGTGTTGCCAAGGTGCTGTTTGAGCAGGAAAAAATTGACGGCGAAGCTTTTCGG
>URRK01000238.1 GCA_900550315.1 uncultured Oscillospiraceae bacterium
TAAAAAGCGTATTGCCTTTTCGGCGCGCTCGGCCCGCTGGGGGCTTAAATACGGCTTTAGCGCCCGAATCAACTCAACACTTGAATCGTTTTTCATGCCTTGAACAGCCTGCACTACCTTCATCATGTTCCCCATTGCCGCCGCGTTGGAGAGCAGTGCCGAAAGGTTATTCTCCCCCTCCCCCGTTTTGGCACCGGCGGCCGAAAGTAAAGCCGAAAGGTCCGGCCCGGCTGCGGTTGGCGCCGGTGCGGCGTTTTCGTCCGGCTCTTGCTTCGCGGCGCCACCCAACAGGGTTGCCGCAGCGGCACGGAGCTTTTCCATGCCGCCGGGGGAATTTATTAGCTGCGAAAGCTTTTCGTTTAAATCCTCCATAAGCTATTTTTCCCCGAATAACGACTTCATAATGCTTTGCGCCTGGGCCGAATTTAAAACCTGATTTAGCGCCTGCTTATTTTGCAAAATACTGTTCAGCTTTTCGGCGTCCTCCTTGCTTAAGCTTTTCATTAGCTTAGCGGCATCCTGCTGATTTAAATGGTTCGGGTCCAGCCCGTTTTTTTTCATTGCGTTTTGCAGTGGTTTTGGTATATTGTTTTGCATACTATCGCCTCCGTTTACATTTTATTCTATGCAAACAAAAAGGTGTTTAGACGAACGCCGGCTTTGGCCGGCAAAAATGTACCAAAGCCCCCAAAAACAGCAGGCCTTTGGCGTTTTGGGCATGCCGAAACAGCCCCGCAGACCCGGCCAAACCAAGCCAAAAAATTAAAACGCAACCATTTAATAAAAAAACAATAAAAGAAAAATTAAAAGCAAAACTGCATTACTGCGGTTTTGCCAAACTTAGAAAGGAATTTTTTAAATGCGAATTTTAGTACTTTCAGACCTGCACGGCCGCGGCAGCCGTTTTGAACAAGCCGTTGAAGCGCAGCCGCAGGCCAAAGCCGTTTTATTTTTAGGCGACGGCGTAGAGCAGGCAAAAGAGCTTGCCGCTTTTTACCCGCAAAAAAGCTTTTACTTTGTTTGCGGCAACTGTGACCTTGCCAGCTTAGAGCCCTCTACCCGTACGGTAACCTTAAACGGCACCAAAATTTTAATGACGCACGGGCACAAGTACGGCGTAAAATACAGCTTAGATCCCTTGCTTCAGGCGGCCGAACAACAAGGGTGCAAAATAGCGGTTTACGGCCACACCCACATGGCGCACGAGGAGTACCGCAACGGTATTTATTTGCTAAACCCCGGCTGCCTTTGCGGCAGCAGAGCCAAGCCCAGCTACGGCATTATAGACCTAACTCCACAGGGCATTTTAACCGGCATTGCCTATTTGTAAAGCCGGCAATTGCCTTTTTATTGCCAATATTTTGCCCCGTTACAGCAGCCGCCCGTTTTGCTTACGGTAGGCGCTTGGGGTTCGGCCAAACTGTTTTTTAAAGCAGGCGGTAAAGTAGGCCTGGTTTAAAAAGCCGCACGCACGCCCAATTTGCTCAATACTCTCGCTGCTGTAAAGCAGCTGCTCGGCCGCGCAGTTTAAACGGCACTGGGTAACAAAGCTGTGCAGCGTTTGCCCGTTGTAGCGCTGCATTAAGCGATTTAGGTAATAGGGGTGGTAGTTGGCAACCGCCGCTAACTCGCTGTTCGAAAGCGGGTTGGTTAGGTGAGCGTAAATATAATCGGTAAGGCGGCTAAGCCGTTGCGGCAAACTGCCGCCTTGCGGCGCGTTACGGCGCTGCAGCTCAATTAGCAACAGCTTTAACTGCAAGGCAGTGCTTTCTAAATAATACATTGGGCGAGTTTTAAACTCGGTAATAATTTTTTGCAGCGGCCGGCAAGCAAAGGCAGCGTTGCTTTCGGCCAGCACTCCGGCCAAAGCGGCGGCGTCCTCCGGTGCCAAAAACGCCGCAGCCTGCGGCTTAAAATCGTCAACCGAAACCGGCGCAAGGGGCTGCTCGCCAAGCGCTGGGTTTTTGTGGCAATCAAAATTAAGCACCAGCAGTTCAACCGGATTGGGCGCCCAAATACGGTAGCAAACCCCCGGCGGAACAACCAAAAGCGAGCCTACCGAAAGCGCATAGCTTTGCCCTGCGGTTATTTCTACCGTTCCGGCCGCAACATAAAACAGCCGGTAATCGTACGCCACCACCTTGCGACTGGGGTACTTTTTTAAGGTTATTTTGCTGGCAAAGCGAATATACGGCTGACATTGAGAAAAAAACACAACAACCCCACCTTTGGCAGATTTGTTTTTTAACGGTTATAAAGGTTAATTTTTACCTTTGTGTTTTATTTTACAATATTTTAAATGCGCCGTCAAGCAATTTGTACCTAAACAGCAGTTTTTAAAAAAATAACCCCGCCAATTTAAGCAACAACGCTTAAATTGGCGGGGTTAGGTTTGGGTAAAAACTAACACATTAATTTTTAGCCAATTATTTTGTTTTTTTTAAGGCTGCTTCTATAAAACCGTAAAACAGCGGATGCGGCTTGTTGGGGCGGCTTTTAAATTCGGGGTGGTACTGCACGCCAACATAAAACGGGCGGTCGGTAAGTTCAACGGTTTCTACCAAGCGGCCGTCCGGCGAAAGGCCTGAAAGGGTTAGGCCGTGCTCGGTTAATACGTCGC
>URRK01000239.1 GCA_900550315.1 uncultured Oscillospiraceae bacterium
CCTGCAATCCTCTGCCGAAATTGCCGAGCATTTTAAGGTAACGCCGCAATACCTTTCTACGGTGTTTAAAAAATATATTGGTACTTCTATTAAAATATACATTCGAACCAATCGCATTGCCTTGGCAAAGTCGCTGTTAAACAGCGGCTGTTCGGTTACCGAGGCCTGTTACGAAAGCGGATTTAACGATTGCTCTTATTTTATTAAGCATTTTAAGCAGTGCCTTGGTGTTACCCCGCTGCAGTACAAATTAAATTTAAAGTCTTAAAATTAAAGGTGGAAAGGAACTTATACCATGCAGTACGGAAATTTTACCGATGAAGGTCGCGCGTTTGTAATTCATACCCCCTATACGCCAACGCCGTGGACGAATAAGCTGTTTAACGACGAGTTTCACATTGATGTTACGCAAAGGCTGGAGGGCGGCGGAGTTTTAATGAGCCCCGATTTTTCTAATGCGCCGTTTAACCGACCCCAAAACCGATTTTATTTAAATGTCGACGGCCGCTGTTACGCGCTTTGCCGCGGGCAGGGCGATTCTTACCTTTGCGAGCACCGTCTTTACCAAACCCAGGTAACCGAGGTGTTTGGGGATCTAACCGTTACGCTTCGCATTTTTGTTCCGGTAAGCGGGCAAAGGGAGTACTGGACAGCAACGCTTTACAACGCGGGGGAGGCAAAAAATGTTTCGCTGTTTGCGGCATTTGCGTTCCAAAATCCGGGCTATATGGCGTACAGCAGCCAGTATAGTGAACAGGGCCATTACATTTATTACACCGGTTTTCCTTATTATGTGCAGTATGAGGATAAAGAAAAGGTTGCCGGGCGGCAGAATTACCGGTACATTCTTAGCAGTGCCCGGCCAGATACTTACGAGGGAAACGAACAGCGTTTTTTTGGGTGCGATGATGATAGCGTGATGCCAATAGCGGTGCAAAATAATCGGTGCGAAAACGGCTGCGGCGAAATTGAAAGCTGCATAGGCGCTATGCAGCACAAAATTAAGCTTGAAAATGGCGTTGAAAAAACCATTCACTATGTAGTAGGGCTGGAAAAAACAAAGCAAGAGGTAGAAAATCTGGCAAAGCATTTTCCAAATGTTGAGCAACAGCTAACGGCAGTAAAAGAATTGTGGGAGCAGCGCTGCAGCTGCTTTATAATTGAAACGCCGGATACAGAGCTGAATTATTTAACCAATTACTGGCTAAAAAGGCAGTTGACCTTTTTTGCGCGCTTAAACCGCGGCGGGTTTTATTGCCCGGTGCGCAACCAATTGCAGGATTATTTGGGTTACGCCTTAATAGACCCGAAGGACGCTTTGAACCGGGCGCTTAAAATTGTTGAGCGCCAGCACCATAACGGATACCTAAAGCAGTATTACAACACCAACGGTCGGCCGGATGAAAAGCTTTGCCTGCTGCACCACAGCGATTCTTACATTTGGTTTATTATTTGTTTAATAGAGGTTATAGAAAAAAACGGCGACCCCGCGCTTTACAACAAAAAGGTTCGTTATTTTGACAGCCCGGTAGAGGAGCCCCTTTTGGTGCATTTAAAAAAAGCGGCTTATTATATGTCTACCCAAATTGGGGAGCACGGCCTTTGCCTAATGCTGGACGGCGATTGGAACGACCCGGTAAATGGGCCGGGTCGGCTGGGAAAAGGGGAGTCTACCTGGAACAGCATGGCCCTTTGTTACGCCATTGACCGCCTAAATAAAATTAGCTACGATAAAACTTTGGCGGAATTTCGCCAAACGTTGTTGGAGAATATTAACCGCTATTGCTGGGACGGTGAATGGTACCTTGCCGGAATAAATGATGACGGAATTCCCTACGGCAGCAAAAATGACGCCGAAGCGCAAAAGTTCTTAAACGCACAAACCTGGTCGGTAATTTGTGGCGCCGCTACCGGCGACCGGCTAAAAAAGGTTTTAAAAACAATTGAGTCTATGGGCACGCCGTTTGGCTATTTGTTAATTGACCCGCCGTTTACAAAATACAGCCCCATTTGGGGCCGCGTAAGCCTTAAAACGCACGGCACTACCGAAAACGGCTCGGTTTATTGCCATTCGGTTATGTTTAAAGCCTTTGCCGATTGCCTTTGCAAAAACGGCGACGCCGCGCGCGACACCATTTTGCGCATTTTGCCAACAAATAAGCAGCACGCGCCCGAGCAAAGCCTGCAAATTCCAATATACTACAGTAACTATTACATTGGCTATAAAAACGAAAACTTTGGCCGCTCCAGCTTTCATTACCGCACCGGAACCGTTGCCTGGCATTTTTGGGTAATTATAGAGCATATATTCGGCCTAAAGCTTTCGGCAAAAAAGGTAGAGGCAGACCCCTGCCTGCCGCAGGCCTGGAGTAACGCAAAATTAACCTTTTGCCGCAACGGCAAGCGCTACGAGCTAACGGTTCAAAACCAAAAATGCAGCTTGGTTTGCAAGGGGTAACAGCCTTGCCAAAGCAACAGGTGCCGGCCTTAAAAAATTGCAGTTTTGGCAAATTTTAAGGGCTTTGGCCTGCCAAAACAATATAAAATAATTTCAAACAACACGGTTAAGCTTATTCCTTTCGCTTGGCCGTGTTGTTTTATTATTTAAA
>URRK01000240.1 GCA_900550315.1 uncultured Oscillospiraceae bacterium
ATTAACTAATGTAAAAAGCAAATGAAGAAAATGATGAGGCAAATGTCCGGCAAGGGCGGCAAGCGCAAAATGATGCGCGGCATGGGTATGCCGGGGCCGGGCGGTTTTCGGTTTTAATTGAACTTAACCGTTAAAATTTAGTCATTCCAAGGATATTTCATTAAAAATTTTCCTTTGAATATATTCTATTTCAGGAGGTGTTTTAAATGGCAGTAAAAATCAGACTTCGTCGCTTAGGCGCTAAAAAAGCTCCCTTCTACCGCATTGTTGTGGCAGATTCCAGAGCCCCGCGTGACGGCAAATTTATTGAAGAGATCGGTTATTACGATCACACCAAGGAACCCGTTGTAGTTAAAATTGACAGCGACAAAGCCAAGACCTGGATCGGCAACGGCGCTCAGCCCACCGACACTGTTCGCGCTTTATTAAAGAAAAACGGCGTTCTGTAATTGTTTAAAGGAGTCACCATTATGTCAGAATTACTAATAGCTATTGCCTCCGGCTTGGTAGAAAAACCGGAAGCAGTTACTGCTACGGTTGACGAACCCAATGAGGAAGGCGTTATTGTCTACCACCTTCATGTAGCGGAGGACGATATGGGTCGCGTAATTGGTAAGCAGGGCCGCATAGCCAAGGCTATTCGCACCGTTATGCGTGCGGCCGCCAACCGCAACGGCCAAAAAATTGCTGTTGAAATTGACTAAGTAGGCACAATCCGCAGAGCGTATGTTACCGCATAGTTCTGCGGATATTTTTTCATTTGCCGCGGCGCTGCCTGCGGCCTTAAACTGAGGTATTTTATGAAAAAAGAATACATTGAAATTGGCAAAATTGTTGGCACCCACGGCGTTAAGGGAATGGTGCGTATTCAACCGTGGTGTGATGACGCCGAATTTTTTTGTAAGCAAAACACCCTTTACCTTGTTAAAAACGGCGAAGCAACGCCTGTTTATATAGCCCACAGCGCCCCGCATGGTAATGTTGTAATTGCCGCTCTAAAAGGGGTAGAAAGCATGGAGGCGGCCGACCGGCTGCGTAACCGCGTGCTATTTTTAAACCGTAAAGATTTACACCTGCCAAACGGCCGTTACCTTATTTGCGACCTTTTAGACTGCACGGTTTTTAACGCGGTCGACGGTAAAGAGCTTGGCACCCTTTGCGATGTTACCAAAACCGGCGCCAATGATGTTTGGCACATTAAAAACAGCCGGGGCGAATTTTTAGTACCGTGTATTGACGAGGTTGTGCAAAGCGTAGATATTGACGCCGGCAAAATTGTAATAAAACCGCTGCGCGGCATTTTTAATGAGGACTAAAATGCGAATTGATATTTTAACCCTGTTTCCCGAAAGCTGCGACGCCTTTTTGCAGCAAAGCATTATTGGCCGCGCACGAAAAGACGGTAAGGTAGAAATTTACTGCCACAATATTCGGGATTATACAAACGATAAACACAACCGGGTAGACGACGCGCCGTACGGCGGCGGCATGGGCATGATTATGCAGGCACAGCCGATTTTTGATTGCATTACGGCGGTTAAAGCCATGGACAAGCGGCCGGCAAGGGTAATTTACCTTTCGCCAAAAGGGGCAACCTTTTGCCAAAAAAAGGCCGCTGCCCTTGCGGCGTTAGACCGCCTAATTTTACTTTGCGGGCACTACGAAGGCGTAGACGAGCGGGTTTTAGAGGCGGCGGTTGACGAGGAAATTTCTATTGGCGATTATGTTTTAACCGGGGGCGAAATTGCCGCCATAACGGTTACCGACGCCGTTTGCCGGCTGCTCCCCGGCGTGCTTTCCAGCAATGTTTGCTTTTTAGAGGAGAGCCATTGGGACAGTCTTTTAGAATACCCCCAATACACCCGCCCGGCCGAATGGCAGGGCCGCAAGGTGCCGGAGGTTTTACTTTCGGGTCACCACGCCAATATTGTTAAATGGCAGCGCCAAAAAGCGCTGGAAACCACCCTGCAAAAACGGCCGGAGCTGCTGCAAAGCGCTGCCCTGACCCCCGAAGACCAGGCCTTTTTAACCAACCTTGCCGGGGCAAATCCCCCCGCCGGGGAGCCAAAAAATAAATAGCCGGGCAACAAAATTGCCGCAGCGCAGGCCCCAAAAATTAAAAGCGAGCAACGCCGCATGAATATAAATAGCACACAAAGTTGTTCGGGCAGACTCTTTCAACCCTAAGCAGGAAAAAGCACGCAACGCCGTTATTGCGCGCTTTTATATTAAATAGCCGCCGCTAAAAACGGGTTGGCACGCACGGCCTTTGGCGGGTGCAAAGCCTTAACCGTTTAAAACGCCATGTGTTGGCCGTTGTGTTTTTTGCTTTGCACTTTTTAGCCCCTTTTGCATAAAATACATCTGAGCGGCTTGGTACGCTTCCCCGCCCCAGTTTGGCAGTGTTATTCTCCACACCGGTTTACATGAAATTTTTTAAATAAAATTAACCCTCAGTTTCGCCAGCCAAAGCGGCGTTTATAATCGCCGGCCGTGCAACCGGCCAATGGCGCATTAGGCCTTTAAAGGCTTTGTGCCATTGCCAAAAACAAAAACGCCTCCCGCCGCCTTTTGGGCGTAAAATTTTGGT
>URRK01000241.1 GCA_900550315.1 uncultured Oscillospiraceae bacterium
AATTCACACCGCCATTGAAACGGCCATGCCGGTATACTACCCCGAAATTTTAAAAAAGGCCGATTTATTGCTGGTTGACCTTAAAATTTGGGATGACGCATTGCACCGCGAATACACCGGCGTTAGCAACCGCCAAATTTTAAAAAATATTCAGGCGGCCAGCGCTTTGGGCGTGCCAATGGTTGTTCACACACCAATTATTCCCGGTGTAAACAACACAAAAGAAAACATTTTGGCCATTAAAGCTTTTTTAAAGCCTTTAAAAAATGTTACAAAGTACGAGCTGCTGCCCTACCACCCGTTAGGGGTGCCCAAGCAGCGGGCTTTGGGGCAAACACCCGTAGAATTTAAAATTCCAACCGCAAAAGAAATGGAGGAATTACAGCATTATGCTGACTTACCGTGACCGTTTGGCGCAAATGCGCGCCACCAAAATTAAACACACCCTGCAAAAGCGGGATCAAAACGGCTACACCGACTTAGACGATTTTGGCACTGTGCCGTTGCCGGAAGGCTACCATGTTGACCCGTGGTACAATAGTGATACCGGCAGCTTTTACGGTTTTGACGGCATGAGCGAAAACTTTTGCCGCGTGCTGGCGGCACAGCCGCCCTATGTTGACCCGGTAGAAATGCTTTGCGGCCGCTGGCGCGATATGCTGGTAAACTACCGCGGCGACCTGCATTATATGCCAAACTGGATGAAAAAAGACCCTAAGCTGCGGCAGTTTACCGAAAAAGAGATTACCAACCAGTGGAGCAAACGGTGGGATGAAAAACGATTCCCTTATGACGAGCTAAAGCCCTGGCAGGTGAAGTATAATATTACCAGCGGCATTGACGGCGACGCCCACTTTGCCTGCGACTACCGCATTGGCCTAAAGCTGGGCTTTGGCGGGTTGCTGGAAAAGGTTCGCCACTACCGCGGCGTAAACCCCGAAAAGGCTGATTTTTACAACGCCGAGGAAAAAGTGCTGCTGGCCATGATTGACTTTGTTGACCGGCATATTAAAAAAATTGAGCAGCTGCTGCAAACCGAGCAGCGCCCCGAGCTGCGGCAAAGCCTGCAAACAATGCTGCAAAATAACAAGGCCGTGCGGTACGGCGCGCCAAAAACCTTTGCCGAGGCTTGCCAGTGGGTGGTTTATTTTAACTGCTGCTCCCGCATTTACACACGGGACGGTGCCGGTTTTCAGTTAGATACTTTGTTGTATCCGTACTACGAAAACGATGTAAAAGCCGGAATTTTAGACGACGAGACTGCAAAATTCTACATTGCCGATTTGCTGCTTACCGACCCGCATTACTATCAGCTTTCGGGGGTAGATGCCGAGGATAAGGATCTAACCAATCACCTTTCTTACTTAATTTTAGACGCTGCCGACGAAATTGATATTGCCTGTAACCTTTCGGTTCGGGTGCACGAAAACTGCGACCCCGCCTTTTTAAGAAAAGCGGTTGCCTGCCTGTTTAAGCACAAAAACGGCTGGCCGCGCTTTTGCGGCGACAAGGCCCTTGCCGAAGGCTACATGAAAAACGGTATTGATAAAAAAACCGCTCGAGAGCGCATTGCCGTTGGCTGCAACTGGATGTGCGTGCCCGGCCGGGAATACCCCATGAATGACACGGTTAAAATTAACATTGCCAAGGTTTTAGAGCAGGCGTTAATAGATTTAAAGCAAGGCGAAAATTATTCTTGCAGTGAATTGTTTTCTGTTTTTTCCCGCCATTTAAAAAAGGCAGTTGAGGTAGTAGCCGCAGGGGTTAATTTGCATTTAGATCACCAGTGGCAGGTTACGCCGGAGCTGGTAATGAACCTTATGATGCACGGCAGCATTGAGCAGGGGTTAGACAGCTCGCAGTGTGCCGAGCTGTTTACCATTGGGGTAGACGGCGCCGGACTGGCCGTAGTGGCCGACTCGTTTGGCGCAATAGAAACCCGAATTGAAAAGGAAAAGGTGCTGACCTGGCCGGAATTGTTTGAGGCGCTGGAGAACAATTTTAAAAACGAACGTATTCGGCTTATGATGCAGTCGGCCCCCAAATACTGCGGCGGCGGCACCGCGGCCGACGCCTGGGCAAAAAAAATTACCGAAATTTGGGTTAAAACCGTAAAGCAACAGCCCATGCCAAAAGGGCGGCAGTTAATTCCGGGCTGGTTCTCCTGGAGCCGGACCATTGAATACGGCTCTAAGGTAGGGGCAACCCCCAACGGCCGCCGGCAGGGCGAGCCTATTTCGCACGGGGCAAACCCCAACCCCGGTTTTCGGCAGGATGGCGCCGTTACCGCCCAGGCCAACGGTATTGCCGCGGTGCAATGCGGCTACGGCAACACCGCGCCTTTGCAGCTGGAGTTTGACCCGCTATTGGGTGCCGACGAAGGCGGTATTGATTTTGTAACCGCCCTAATTAAAACCCACTTTGAGCAGGGCGGCACCTTAATTAATATTAATGTGTTAGACGGTGAAAAGCTTTTAGCCGCCAACAAAAACCCCGACCTATACCCCGATTTGGTGGTTCGAGTAACCGGGTTTACGGCTTATTTTGCCTCGCTCTCCCCCGAATTTAGGCAACAGATCGGAAGAG
>URRK01000242.1 GCA_900550315.1 uncultured Oscillospiraceae bacterium
TCCTCTACCTTCATGCCGCTGCCGGCGGCAACCCGCCGCTTGCGCGAGGCGTTTAAAAGCTCCGGCTTAGCACGCTCTTTCGGTGTCATAGATTTAATAATGGCCTCAATACGGTCAAACTGCCGTTCATCAATTTCAACATCACGCAGTTTTTGCCCAACGCCCGGCAGCATAGACATAATGCTTTTTACCGAGCCCATTTTTTTAATTTGGGCAAACTGGGCTAAAAGGTCGTTTAAATCAAATTTATTTTCGGCCAGCCGCTGCGCGGTGCGCTCGGCCTCTTTTTGGTCTAACTCCTGCTCGGCTTTTTCAATCAGCGAAAGCATATCGCCCATGCCCAAAATGCGGGAGGCCATGCGGTCGGGGTGGAATTCTTCTAAATCGTCCAGCTTTTCGCCGGTACCGCTGTATAAAATCGGTTTGCCGGTAACGGCCCGAACCGAAAGGGCGGCACCGCCGCGGGTATCGCCGTCCAGCTTGGTTAAAATTACGCCGTCAATTTCTAATAAATCGTTAAACGCTTTGGCAACATTTACGGCGTCTTGGCCAATCATGGAATCTATAACCAGCAAAATGTTGTTAACCTCTACGGTTTCGGTAATGCGTTTCAATTCGGCCATTAGGTCGTCGTCAATGTGCAGGCGGCCGGCAGTATCTAAAATAACATAATCGTGGCCGTAATCCCGCGCGTGGCGAATGGCCTCTTTGGCAATTTTTTCGGGCTTTTCGGTGCCCTGCTCAAACACGGGCACGCCGGCGGCCTGGCCAACAACCTTTAACTGCTCAATGGCGGCGGGGCGGTAAATGTCGCACGCTACCAGCAGGGGGCGGTGCCCCTCGGCTTTAAGCTTTTTGGCCAGCTTGGCGCTGTGCGTTGTTTTACCGGAGCCTTGCAGGCCGCACATCATAATAACGGTGGGAATACGGTTGGCGGTTTTAAGCCGCGCCTGCTCGCCGCCCATTAAGGCGGTTAACTCGTCGCGCACGATTTTGATAACCATTTGCGCGGGGGTTAGGCTTTCCATAACCTTTTCGCCAATGCAGCGCTCTACCAGGGTGTTGGTAAAATCCTTGGCAACCTTGTAGTTAACATCGGCCTCCAGCAAAGCAAGCCGCACCTCGCGCATGGCAGATTTAACATCGGCCTCGCTCAGCTTGCCTTTAGAACGCAGCTTTTTAAAGGCTGCGGCTAATTTATCTGAAAGATTTTCAAATGCCATATTACGCTCCTGTAATTAAAGCTGATTTTCCAGCTGGGATAAATAATTGGCAGCCTCGGCGGTATTGCCGGCCTTTAACGCGGCCAGTGCGGCGGTTACAAGGCGGCGCTGCGCGTTGTGGCGCTGCACCAGCTGCAGCTGCTGTTCCATTTGGTTTAAGCGGCCCTCGGCCCGGCGAATCAGCTCCTGCGCGGCCTGGCGGGTACCGCCAATAATTTCGGCAATTTCGGAAAGGGAAAGGTCTTCGTTATAATAAAAGCCTAAGCAGCGGCGCTGTTTTTCGGTTAATAGGGCGCCGTAATAATCTAAAAGCAGGCAAATGTTTAAATCCTTTTTCATCCTTTCACCCTAAGGCAGTATACCACAAAAAAACGCCGCTGTCAAGTTTTTTTATTGACAGGGCAAATATTTTTTTAATGACACAAAGGTAAGTGAATAAAGCAAGGGCCAAGGCACCAAAAAGCACCTTGGCTAAAGTTGTAATAAATGAATAATAATTTTTATAGCCGGCGGCTGAGGCGGCCCGCTGCAGCGCAGCTAAGCCCTTTTACCTAAACAGCAGCAGCGCCGCCGGCTTAATCTAACAGAAACAAGCAACAGATATTTTGCCTGTTTTTTATGTTTGTAAGGCCGGCTTAGGCGTTTTCCCCATCCATTAATAGGGACTCTGGATTGTAGCGGGGGCGTTCTTTACTTTCAATGTACACCTTGCCAACATACTGCCCGATCATGCCAATGGCAAAAAGCTGTACGCCGCCTAAAAACCAAATTGAGATCATAAGCGAGGACCAGCCCGGTTGTGTGTGGTGCATAAAGTAGGCCACTAAGGTGTAAATAAACGCAACAAGGGAGCAAAAAATAATAACGGCACCCAAGGTAGAAATTAGGGTAATGGGCTTAATGCTGAACGAGGTAATGCCCTGCCACGCAAAGGCCAGCATTTTTTTAAGCGGGTACTTGCTTTCGCCGGCGGTTCGGGGCTTGCGGGCGTAGGTTACGGTTGCGGTTTTGTAGCCAATTTCCGGCACCAGGCCGCGCAAAAACAGGTTGCGCTCCTTGTAACGGCAAAGCTGCTGCATGGCGCGGGCGCTCATTAAGCGAAAATCGGCGTGGTTGTAAACCGTTTTAACTCCCATGGCCGACATAAACTTGTAAAACCCTTGCGCGGTAGTGCGTTTAAAAAACGAGTCGGACTCGCGGCTGGAACGCACGCCGTAAACAATATCAATTCCGTTGTTGAAATCATCAACCATTTTGTCAATGGCGTTAACGTCGTCCTGAGCGTCGGCATCTATTGTAACGATCATGTCACAGTCGTCAACGATGGTTGACATGCCGCCG
>URRK01000243.1 GCA_900550315.1 uncultured Oscillospiraceae bacterium
CGGCCGCACGGCGTCGCCGGGGTGCTTCAACAAAGTAATGCCGGCTAAGGGGTCAATCTCCTCCCCTTTAATACTGCGGCCAGCCCCCAAAATAACGCTGCACTCGCCAACCTTAGCGCTTTCTAAAGCCGTTAAATAGCCCCCTGCCGGCGCCAAAACCGGCTGCAAAAAGGCCGGCTGCTGGAACAATGCGGGATTTGTTAAATAGCTGGAGTTGCCGCCCTGCGCCGCAACCCATTGCAGCATTTTTTGAAAAGCTACGCCATTTTCTAACAACGCTGTTACCTGCGCCAACGCCGCTGCAAACGGCTTGCTTAGGGCTAACCTTACCATGTTGGCCGCAAGAGCCAAGCAAAGCTCCTTCAGCGGGCCTTGTTGTTTCCCCTGCAACACGGCGGCTGCCTCTAACACCTCGTTGGCGTTGCCAATTTCGTACCCTAACGGCACATTCATATTGGTAATTAACGCCGCTACATTGCGGCCGCATTTTTGCCCAATGCTTACCATAGCGTTGGCCAAAGCCACGGCCTGGCGCTTGGTTTTCATAAATGCGCCGCTGCCGTATTTTACATCTAACACAATGTTTTTAGAGCCGGCAGCTAATTTTTTGCTCATAATACTGGCAGCAATTAAGGGCAAGCTTTCAACCGTTGCGGTAACATCCCGCAGGGCGTAAAGCTTTTTATCGGCCGGGGCCAAATTGCCGCTTTGCCCCGCAACCGCAAGGCCTATTTTTTCTACCTGCGCAAAAAACTCTTTGGGCGAAAGGTTGGTGCGGTAACCCGGAATAGCTTCTAATTTATCTACCGTTCCGCCGGTAAAGCCCAACCCGCGGCCCGAAAGTTTTGCCACTTTAACCCCGGCCGCGGCAGCCAAAGGCGCTACAATTAAGGTTGTTTTGTCGCCAACGCCGCCGGTGCTGTGCTTATCGGCCGTTAGGGCGCCAAAGCCCGAAAGATCCAGCTGTTGACCCGATTGTGCCATTTGCTGGGTCAACTCGGCCGTTTCCCGCGCGGTCATGCCGTTAAAATAAATGGCCATCAGCAGCGCCGAGGCTTGGTAATCGGGCAAATTACCTGCCGTGTAGTTTTGCACAAACCAGGCAATTTCGGCCGCGGTTAACGCACCGCCGTTGCGCTTTTTTTCAATAATATTATACATTCGCATGGCATTACCCCAAATTGTTTTTAGAAAAAGCTGCCGGCAGCAGCTCGCCCAGCGTGTAACAAAGCGGCTCTTTGCTGCCGGCCGAAAGGTAAATTTTAAAGCTTGGCACGCAAAACTCGGCCAAAACCTGCCGGCAAACGCCGCAGGGCGGGTAAGCTCCGGCCTGCACGCCGCCCTTACCGCCGGCCACCGCCAGGGCGGTAAATTCTAAGCAGCCCTCGCTAACCGCTTTAAACAGCGCCACCCGCTCGGCACAAACAGTTGGGCCAAATGCGGCATTTTCAACATTGCAGCCGGTAAAAACCCGGCCATTTTTGGTAAGCAGCGCCGCGCCAACCTTACAGCCGGAATAGGGCGCATAGGCATTTTTAAGCGCCTGCTGCGCTAAAGCGCAAAGTTCCTGCGGGGTCATGGCTGCTCCCCCTGTTCCAGTCGTTCGGCCGTGTTCAAAGCTAAGGTGATCATATTGGTAAAAGAGGTTTCACGCTCGGCGGCGGTCAGCTCCTGCTTTTTAAATAAATGGTCCGAAACCGAGCAAATAGCCAACGCATTTTTGCCGCAGCGCGCCGCGTTCATGTACAGCGCGGCGGCCTCCATTTCTACCGCCAACACCCCCATGCGCTGCCACAGGCGGGCGGCAGTTTGGTTTTCGGGCAGGTCGGCGTCGTCTTTATAAAAAACATCGCTTGAAAGCAAATTGCCTACCCGAACCGGCAGGTTTTGCGCTTTAGCGGCAGCTACACACTGCTGCAGCAGGTTAAAGCTGCAAATTGGCGCAAAGGTGCCAGGCAGGCGGTACTGCTTGGCAAAGGCCGAATCGGTGCAGGCACCCATGCCTATTACAATATCCCGCAAATTAAGGCTTTCATCATACGCGCCGGCCGAGCCAATACGCAAAATGTTTTGCACGCCAAAGGCGTTGTACAGCTCGTAGGAATAAATGCCCATAGAGGGCATACCCATTCCGCTGGCCATAACCGTGACCCGCGTTTTACCAAAATAGCCGGTGTGCCCCTGCACCCCGCGCACATTATTTACCGCAACCGCACCGGTTAAAAAGTTTTTGGCAATAAACAACGCGCGGTTTGGGTCCCCCGGCATTAAAACGGTTTTTGCAAAATCGTTCGGCTTTGCCGCAATGTGCGGCGTTGGAAAAGAAAGTTTCATTATTTTAACCCCCAAAGCTGTGTTGCGCCGTGCGTAGGCGGATTGCCGTTGCCCTGCCGCCCGCCGGCGTTTATTACAATTACATTATACCACCAACCAGGGCAAAATAAAAGCATTTATTGTTTTAAAACAGTTTATTGCAAAAATGCAATTGGCCCGCTAAGCCTTTCTCGGCCGCTTTAAAAGCGCAAAAAATTGCAGCACCAAAATTTTAACCCGGGCAT
>URRK01000244.1 GCA_900550315.1 uncultured Oscillospiraceae bacterium
GCAAAGGTTGGGGTTTGGCTGTTGGCGTATTTAGAGCGAAACATGCCCGGCTCGCGGTTTTGGCCGCTGCCCTCCCCGTACAAAGCGTAGGTAATGGCGTCAAAAATCGTGGTTTTGCCGGCGCCGGTATCGCCGGTTATTAAGTACAGCCCCCTGGTGCCAAGCCTTTCAAGCTCCAGCACGGTTTTTTCGGCGTAAGGGCCAAAGGCGCTAAGGGTTAATTTTAACGGTCTCACTCTTGCTGCCCCCAAATTTGGTTAATTAAATTTTGCGCGTAACGGCTTTGCTCCCGGCTCATTGGCTGGTTGTTTTGCAGCTTGTACAGCTGCTCAAACAGCTCAAACGGCGATTTGCTGCTTACCGGGTCGGCACCCGAAATTTCGGTACTGGCCCGCGTGCGCCGATTATCGTAATCCAGCTTCATTAGCCGGTGGTAAACCGTCCGCAGTTTGGCCGCCGCGCCCGGAATATCCTCCTCATCGGTTAGGGTTAGGTGGGTGTAGGCGTTTTGGTACGGGCTGTTTTGGTAAAACGACTTTAGCATAAGTTGTTCATAAGTGCCTTTTAGCTCCAATAAATCGTGTTTTGGCGTTAGGGGCACGGTTTTAACGCTTACATTCCCCTTTTCCAGCAGTTCTACCACGGTAACCGATTTTTCGTCCCTTACCTCTGAAAACGAATACTTCAGCGGCGTACCGCAGTACCGCACCGTTGGCCGGCCGCAGCTTTGCGGGGTATGCAGGTGCCCCAACGCAACATAATCAAACTTTAAAAACAAGCTTACATCAACACAGTCGCTCCCGCCTACAAAAATTTCCTCCGACTCACACCGGGCCGCCCCGGCCACAAACTGGTGCGTTACCAACAGGTTGCGCTGCCCGGCGTTTAATTTTATTTTAGAAAGGGCGTAAGCCACCGCTTTGTTGTAGGTATCCAGCTCGGCGGCGTCGGGCTCCCCCAAAAAGGCGCGCCGCACCTGAACCGGCTTTAAAAACGGCAGCAGGTAAACATTAAAAGGGCCGTAGCCGTCGCTTAATTCTACTTTCGCAATTTGCCCGTTGTAGCTTTTAGAAAAAT
The DNA here is from genome assembly GCA_900550315.1 of uncultured Oscillospiraceae bacterium. GTDB lineage: Bacteria > Bacillota > Clostridia > Oscillospirales > Acutalibacteraceae > UMGS1279. Next base: position 1,078 of record URRK01000244.1, read on the forward strand.
GCACCCCGGCGGTGTTCATAATTTCGGCACCAAAGCTTAGCCGCTCGGCCGAATCGTGATTACCGCTAATGCAAAACACCTGCAGTCCCCGTTTGGTAAGCTGAACCAAAAAGCTATCAAACAGCGCTACCGCCTCGGCCGGCGGCACCGGCTTATCGTAAATATCTCCGGCAAGCAAAACGCCATCTGGCTTTTCGGCGTCTATGATCTTTAAAATTTTATTTAAAATATCCTCCTGCTCCTCCAGCATAGAATATTCGTATACCCGTTTGCCTAAATGCAGGTCGGAAAGATGTACAAACTTCAACAAAAAGCCCCCTTTGGCTGTTGCAGGTTAAACTTAATTATCACAAACGATTTTAGCGGTTTAGGGGTAAAAAATATTCCCTATTTAGTTAACCGGAACAAATTTTAACACGGCTGTGCCTGCCGCTGTTTTTACTACAGCCTAAGTATACCACAAATTTTTGTTGGTAACAAGCAAAACAAAGCCAACGGCAAAAACGGTTGCGGTTAATAAAAGCCGGAGGCCCTTAGCTGCACCCCCTACAAAATGTAAAACCAAAAATTTAGCTGCGCCGCCCCCCTAAAGCAAAAGCGGGCAAGCCCTGCATTTGCGCCCTTAAAAGAAAAAGCGGGCAAGCCTACCTATGCGCTGCTTAAAGCAACGGCAAGCCCACCTGCAAAAGCCCCCTTAAAAAGCAAAAAACCGGCAGGTAAACCCTGCCGGCAAAACAGTTTAAGCTTTTTGTTTTACGCTTTGCTGTACCTCGTTGTAAACGCCGGTAATTTCCTGCTCCGGTGCTTTGGTGCAAAGGCTTACCACCACAATGAAAACGCAGGCAATAAGAAAGGCGGGCAGCAGCTCGTAAATATCCAGCAAGGTGCCGGCACAGGCCGGGCGAACTAAAAACTTCCAAACAAAAACCATAACGCCGCCGCTTACCATACCGGCCAAAGCACCCCATTTGTTGGTACGCTTCCAAAACAGGGCAAACAGCACTACCGGCCCAAACGCCGCGCCAAACCCGGCCCAAGCGAACGAAACAATACGGAACACCGAGCTGCTCGGGTCTAACGCCAAAAATACAGCGACGACCGAAATAGCAAGAACCGAAATTCTGGCCAACCACATTGAAGCCTTGCGGGACATTTTAACTTTAAAGGTCTCCTGCACCAGGTTTTGCGAAATGCTGGAGGCGGCCGCCAGCAGCTGGGAATCGGCCGTAGACATAGTAGAGGCCAAAATGCCGGCCAAAATAACACCGGCCACCACGGCGGGAATATAACCAAAGCTGCTTAAGAATTTAGAAATATCTACAATAACCGTTTCGGCGGCGCTGTTATCGGCATAAGCCGGTAAAATGCCGGTCTTCATTAACGAATAGCCCACCACACCGATCAGCACGGCAACGGCCATAGAAATAACAACCCAAATTGTTGCCACCCGGCGGGAGGTTTTTAGCTTGCGGTCA
>URRK01000245.1 GCA_900550315.1 uncultured Oscillospiraceae bacterium
GTTCCGGGCAGGCGGGGCCGCAGTAGGGCTTGCGCTCAGCGCCGTATAAAGTGGGGTCAACATCCTGCCCGCCGGTAAACAAAAAGCCGTTGCAGGTTTGCGCCAGCTGCTGCAAAATTTGTGCGTTGGTTGTTAGGGGCAGCATAATCGGCGCGCAGCCGGCCGCCTGCAGCCCCTTAAAGTAACCCGGCAGCATCCAGTAGGAGGAGCGCTCGGCATCGTAAAGCGGGGTAACGCCAATAATGGGTTGAAACATAAAATAACACCTCTAATTTTATTGTGCAGCAAAGCCAAATATACATAAATATATATAAATACCAATAAACAAACAGCGCCCCCGAAAAGCGGGAGCGCCATTGCTCTTACAACAGCATTTTACCACAAATTTTCCGCCATTGCAACAAAATTTAAAAAAATTTAAAAAAGGGGTTGACAAATGAAATATTTGGTATTATAATAAAACCTACAAAATAAGTAGGTTTGGTAGGCAAGTTTTCCGCCGGCCGAAAAATAAAAATAAAGAGGGTTATTACAATGAAAGTTTACGAGCAAATTACCGATCTAATTGGTTCCACTCCGTTGGTTAAGTTAAAAAACTATTCGGCAAATCGGGGTCTGGAGGCCACTGTTTTAGCCAAGGTAGAATTTTTTAATCCGGCCGGCAGCGTAAAAGACAGAATTGCCAAAGCCATGTTAGATGACGCCGAGCAAAAGGGTTTGTTAAAAAAAGGCTCGGTTATTATTGAACCTACCAGCGGCAACACCGGCATTGGGCTTGCCAGTGTAGCGGCCGCAAGGGGCTACAAGGTTATTCTTACCATGCCGGAGACCATGAGCGTAGAACGCCGCAACCTGCTAAAGGCCTACGGGGCGCAGTTGGTTTTAACCGAGGGCGCCAAGGGTATGAAGGGGGCCATTGAAAAAGCCGAGCAGCTGGCCGCTGAAACCGAAAACAGCTTTATACCCAGCCAGTTTACCAACCCGGCCAACCCGGCTATTCACCGCGCAACCACCGGACCGGAAATTTGGGCCGATACCGACGGTAAGGTAGACATTTTTGTGGCCGGTGTTGGCACCGGCGGCACCTTAACCGGCGTTGGCGAATTTTTAAAATCTAAAAACCCCAATGTAAAAATTGTTGCCGTAGAGCCGGCAACCTCCCCGGTGCTTTCTAAAGGCACGCCCGGCCCGCACAAAATTCAGGGCATTGGCGCCGGCTTTGTGCCCAAAACCCTAAACACCGGCATTTACGACGAAATTTTGCCGGTAGAAAATGAGGACGCCTTTGCCACCGGCAAAGCCCTTGCAAGGGAGGACGGCATGCTGGTTGGCATTTCCAGCGGAGCGGCGGTATTTGCGGCAACGCAGCTGGCAAAACGACCGGAGAATAAAGGCAAGACCATTGTTGCTTTGCTGCCCGATACCGGCGAGCGTTACCTTTCTACCCCCATGTTTGCCGAATAATTGGTTTAAAAGTTTTAGCTTTAAAGCTCCCGGTTTTGGCCGGGGGCTTTTTTTGCGCAAAAGCAGTTCCACAAAATTTACGCAAAAAAACGCTGTACTATTTTTTAAATTTATGGTAAAATATTATTACATTCATTTTTATTATATTCATTTTTATTGAGCAAGTAACTTTTAAGGTGGTGCAGGCGTTTTATGAAAAAGAACTTTACAATGGCGGCGCCAAAGGCACTGCCTAAAAAGCGGTGCGGTATTTTTAAAAAGGCCGCCCGGTTTTTATTGCTGTTTGTTATTTTAATTTTAATTGTGGTGCTGGGGCTTAACGCCTGCGTGGTGTACAGCGGCGGTAAAAGCATTGTAACCAAAAAAGCGGCAGAGGGTCTAACGGCCGACTGCATTTTAGTACCCGGCTGCGGCGTGCACGGCTACACCCCAAGCTTAATGCTGCAAGACCGGTTAGACACTGCCGTTAGCCTTTACAAGGACGGCAAGGTTAAAAAAATAATAGTTAGCGGCGACCACAGGGAGGACAACTACAACGAAGTAGGTGTAATGAAAGCCTACGCCATGAAGCAAGGGGTGCCCGGCAGCGCCGTTTTTATGGACCATGAGGGCTACTGCACTTACGACAGCCTTTATTTAGCCAAAAACAAGTTTGGCTGCCAAAGCGTAATTATTGTAACGCAGCCTTACCACCTTTACCGCGCGCTTTACACGGCTTCGGCTTTAGGGCTAACGGCCAGCGGTGTGGCGGCCAGCGGCAACAATTACAAAGGTCAGCTTTTTCGGGATCTGCGCGAAATTGCCGCCAGAAATAAAGATTTTTTAACAACGGCCTTTTTGCGGGAAAAGCCGTATTCGGGTACAACCGTTTCTTTACTGCAAAGCGGGAATGTAACAAACGATGCCGCTTTTACCCGCATTTGCAAGGCCATGCAGGTGCAGCCCAACGAATAACAAAAAAGCTGCGGATTTTTTGAATCTGTGATTTTAAAGCCCGGCATTTGCCTTAAAAATTGCACCCTGCTTTCGGTGCCGCTAATTGATTTTTGCGCTTTTGTAAACCTTAAGCTTAACAATAGGTAAAGT
>URRK01000246.1 GCA_900550315.1 uncultured Oscillospiraceae bacterium
GGATCGTCAAGACCGAATATGAGCGCATGATCGCCTCGGGAGAACACAAGCTCATCATCTCCTCCTGCTGCCACTCGGTTAATTTGCTGATTCAAAAGCACTACCCGGCCATGCTGCCCTGCCTGGCCGATGTGCTTTCGCCCATGCAGGCCCATTGTAAAGATATTAAAACCCGCTACAAAAACGCCAAAACCGTTTTTATTGGCCCCTGCGTTGCAAAAAAAGACGAAGCCCAATATTACGAAGGCTTAGTAGACGCGGTTTTAACCTTTGACGAGCTAACCGCCTGGCTAAAAGCCGAGGGGGTAACCCTAAAGGCGGAGTTGGACAGCGACGAACACAGCCGCGCCCGATTTTTCCCCACCACGGGCGGCATTTTAAAAACCATGCAGTTAAACCACCCGGACTACACCTACCTGGCCATAGACGGAGTTGAAAACTGCATTGCCGCTTTAAAAGATATTGCCGGCGGAAAAATTCACCGCTGCTTTATAGAAATGTCGGCCTGCGTTGGCAGCTGCGTTGGCGGCCCGGTTATGGAAAAATTTCATCGCCTGCCGGTGCAGGATTATATGGCCATTGCGCGCTTTGCCGGCAAAAAGGATTTTGAAGTTACCCAGCCCGACCGCACCGCCCTGCACAAAACCTTTACGGTAATTGAGCGCAAGCTGCAGCCGCCCACCGAAGCGGAAATTGAGGATATTTTACATAAAATGGGCAAACTAAAGCCGGCAGACGAATTAAACTGCGGCTCCTGCGGGTACAACACCTGCCGCGAAAAGGCCGTTGCCATTTACCAGGGCAAGGCCGAAATTTCTATGTGCCTGCCGTATTTAAAAGACAAGGCCGAAAGCTTTTCCGACAATATTGTTCGCAACACGCCAAACGGACTGATTTTGCTAAATGAAAAGCTGGAGGTGCAGCAAATTAACAAAGCCGCCCTTAAAATTTTAAATTTGCGCTCCCCCTCGGTAGTGTTGGGGGACGGCGTTGTGCGCATTTTAGACCCCAAGCCCTTTATGACAGTGCTGCAAAACGGCCGCAACATTCACGACCGGCGGGTTTACTTGGCCGAGTACGAAAAGTATGTTGAGCAAAGCATTATTTACGATAAGGAATACCGCCTGTTAATTTGCATTATGCGCGATGTGACTGAGGAGGAAAATGTGCGTGAGCGCAAGGAGAGCATTAGCCGCCAAACGGTTGAAATTGCCGACAAGGTGGTAGACAAGCAAATGCGCATTGTGCAGGAAATAGCCTCCCTGTTAGGGGAAACGGCCGCCGAAACCAAAATTGCCCTTTCTAAATTAAAGGAGTCTATTAGCGATGAATAACCTTTGTGCCGATATTGGCTGGAAAAGCATTAATCACGCCGGCGAGCAGCTGTGCGGCGACCATGTTGATATTGTAGAACAGGGCGAGGATTCTACCGTTATTGTGTTGGCCGACGGCCTTGGCAGCGGCGTAAAAGCCAGTATTCTTTCTACCCTTACCTCTAAAATTATTTCCACCATGATGGCCGAGGGCCTAAAGCTGGAGGAGTGTGTGGAAACCATTGCCGCAACCCTGCCGATTTGCTCGGTACGCGGGGTGGCCTATTCCACCTTTACCATTATCCACCTAATTCACAACGCCACCGCCGAAATTATTCAGTACGATAATCCGCTTGTGATTATGATTCGCAATTTTGAACTGTACCAATACCCGCAAAGCGAACTGAACATTGGCGGCAAAAAAATTTACAAAGCCACCATTCCCTTGCAGGAGAACGATATTTTCATTGCCATGAGTGACGGCTGCCCCCACGCCGGCATTGGCATTGCCTACAACTTTGGCTGGCGGCGGGAGGATATTGCCGACTTTATGGTAAGCGTTGCCCCGCAGGGTTACACCGCCAAAACCCTTTCTACCATGCTGGTAGATGAATGCAACAAGCTATACGGCAACCAACCGGGGGACGACGCTACCGCCTGCGTGATTCGCGTAAGAAAGCGGGAACCCATGAACCTTTTGTTTGGCCCGCCCCGCAACCGGGATGACTGTGACCGCATGATGTCACTGTTTTTCTCGAAAGAGGGCAAGCACATTGTTTGCGGCGGCACTACCGCCTCTATTGCCGCAAAATACTTGGGCAAGCCGGTTAAGGCCAGCCTTAACTTTGTGCAAAGCGATGTTCCCCCCATTGCCGAAATTGAGGGAGTTGACCTGGTAACCGAGGGCGTTATTACCATTAACAAGGTTATTGAATACGCCAAAGACGCCTTAGGCACCAACGAGCTTTACGAGGAGTGGGGCTACCGGCACGACGGTGCCTCCCTAATTTGCCGCCTGCTGTTTGAGGACGCCACCGATATTAACTTTTATGTTGGCCGCGCTGTAAACCCCGCGCACCAAAACCCCGACTTGCCCATTAATTTTAACATTAAAATGAATTTGGTAGAGCAGCTAACCGCCTGCTTAAAGCAAATGGGCAAACGAGTTAAGGTAAGCTATTTTTAAATAAATTTATAAACACAGCCGCCGCA
>URRK01000247.1 GCA_900550315.1 uncultured Oscillospiraceae bacterium
CACTGACCAGCACTTACCCGGCGGGTTATTTTTTAGGCTTTGGCCGATTCTGCCAGCGGCAGCGTGTTAAATTAGTCTTCGGCTTCCGGCACCTACACCGATAGTGAGACCGGGCCAATTACCCTGCGTATTGAGTGCCTTTCTGCCATTATTGCCTAACAAGCATTTTAATTAGTAAGTAAAAATTATAACCCCCGTTTGATGCAATTGTTAAAATATATTAGGTAATATTAAAATATAAATGACAATAAGGGCCAAAAACAATATAGGTAAATGTTTGTTTTTTAAAAAGACAAAACAAAACTGCAATGCTTTTTACAAAAATAGGTACTGCCTTATATTACCTAACATAAAGGGTGGGGCTATGGAAAACGGTTCTAATATTATTGCAATCTATTCCAGAAAATCTAAATTCACAGGCAAAGGGGAAAGCGTTGGCAACCAGGTAGAGCTTTGCCGGGAATATATTCGGGCGCATTACGGGGAAAATGCGGTAAACGGCACCGTAGTGTTTGAGGACGAGGGCTTTTCGGGTGGGAATTTGCAGCGCCCGGCCTTTCAAAAAATGATGCAGCAAATTGAGCGCAAAAAAATTAAAATGCTGGTGGTTTACCGGTTAGACCGGGTAAGCCGGAATGTGAGCGATTTTTCGGGTTTGATTGAAACGCTCTCGCAAAAAAACATTACCTTTGTTTCGGTGCGGGAGCAGTTTGATACCGCAACTCCAATGGGCCGGGCAATGATGTACATTGCCTCGGTTTTTGCGCAGCTGGAGCGCGAAACGATTGCCGAACGGATACGAGATAATATGCACGAGCTTGCCAAAACAGGGCGTTGGCTGGGGGGCAATACGCCAACGGGTTATTGCAGCGAAAGTGTAAAAAGCGTAACGGTAGACGGCAAAACAAAAAAAGCCTGCAAGCTAAAGCTAATCCCAAAGGAGGCTGAAACAGTTCAAACAATTTTTAAATTGTTTAGCCAAACCGGCTCGCTTACCGCGGTGGAGGCCGAACTGATTAAGCAAAACATTTTAACAAAAAACGGAAACTGCTTTACCCGGTTTTCTATTAAGTCTATTTTGCAAAACCCGGTTTACATGGTGGCCGATGAGGAGGCTTACGCCTATTTAACAGCCAAGGAGGCCGATTTGTTTTCGGCGCCAAATGATTTTGACGGCGTACATGGCATTTTGGCTTATAACCGTACCGACCAGGAAAAGGGCAGGGCTGCCGTTGTTAACCCGGTAAAGGATTGGATTGTTTCGGTAGGCCGGCACAAGGGACTTGTACCGGGAAAAACCTGGGTTGGGGTGCAGGATTGCTTAGAGCGCAATAAAACCAAAGCTTACCGCCAACCCCGAAAAAACGAGGCCCTGCTTACCGGGCTTTTATATTGCAGCTGCGGCAGCAGAATGTACCCCAAATTAAGCAACCGTAAAACCCCTGAGGGAAAAGTGGCGTTTAGTTATGTTTGCAAAATGAAAGAGCGCAGCAAAAAAACGGTTTGCAGCTGCAAAAATGTTGGCGGTAATACGCTGGATCTTGCCGTAACGGAGCAAATTAAGAATTTGGCGGATGATAACGGCGAATTTATTAAGCTGCTTGAAAAAAACAAAGCGGCGTATTTTGAAAACCGCTTAGACCGGGAGCAGCAGCTAAACAAGCTGCAAAAGGAAAAGGCCGATTTAGAAAAAAAGGTAACGGCTTTAGTTGGCACCCTGGCAGACGCCGTGCAGCCGGCAACCAAGCAGGCCCTGCTAACGCATATTGACCAATTAAACAGCAATATTGAAAAAGTGCAGCAGCGTATTGAGAAACAGCTTAACCTTACGGCCGAGCACGCGTTCAGCAATATGGAGTTTGATGTTTTAAAACAGCTGTTAGGCACCTTTAAAAATGGTATTGTTTCCATGAGCGGGGAACAAAAACGGGCGGCGGTTCGCAGCCTGGTGCGCCGAATTGTTTGGGACGGGCAGAACGCCCATGTTATTCTTTTTGGCGCCGAGGGCGAGCTGGATTTTTCAAAAGACATTGATTTTTTAAAGCAAATTAAAGGAAATGACCTTGAAGCAACAAAAACGCTTTTGGGTGAGGATAGCAAATGAAATTTTAATGTATTTTCGCTCCTTAAAAAAAACCGCGCAGGATATTTCTATGAACGAGCCGATTGAAACCGATAAGGAGGGCAACGACCTGACTTTAATGGATGTAATTTCGGACGATACCAACATTGTAGACGAAATTGACCTGCGGCTGAAAACTAAAAAATTAAAGGGATATGTGGAGCAGGCCCTAAATTCGCGGGAAAAAATTATTATTGGGCTGCGTTTTGGGCTGCTTGGCGGCCGGGAGCACACCCAAAGGGAGGTAGCAAAGCAGCTTAAAATTTCCCGTTCTTATGTTTCAAGAATTGAAAAAAAGGCGCTGGAAAAATTAAACGCCTGCTTTAAGCAGGGAAAGTAGTCAGGTTGTTTTATTGTTTTTACATTAAATTTTGCTAAGCCGGCGGGCGGCCCTTTTT
>URRK01000248.1 GCA_900550315.1 uncultured Oscillospiraceae bacterium
TCTTTAAAAAAACAACATTTTTAATTGTTTTTTAAAGAAACCAGCGCTAGATCCGGCACGGCGGCGTAGGCCGAAAAATTGGGGCAGGTGTAGCTTTTGCTGTAAGCCAAAACATCGTACCGGTGGGCAAGCGGCAGCACGGTGCCGTCGGCCGCAATGATTTTAAGCGCCTGCTCGGCAGCCGCAACCCGCGCAGCCTGCGACTTGCCGGTTGCCTGCTGCAGCGGCGCCGCAAAATTGGCCTTGGTTAGGTTGTAGCGGCTTAGCTGCAAAAGGTAATCGGCAGCGTCGTTACTGCCGGCGGTAAGGGGCAAAATGGCCAGCTTAAAATCTTTATCGGCAATTTTTTGCAGCAGCTCGGCGGTAGAAGTGCACTGCTTGGTGTTAACAAAAAACGAGAGCGATTGCTGAAACCCCTCGGCAACCAAAGCGGCCAGTTTTCCGTCGCTTTCCCCGGCGTACAAAATGGCGGTGTCGCCCGGCTCCTGCACCTTGGCGCTGGCCTTGTAAAGCTGCAGGGCGCTTTCGGGGTCGTAAGCCGCGGCGGCCGGTTCGGTTATATTTTTTGCTAAAACGGTGCCAATTTTTAAAGTAGAGGGCAGCAGCCGGTCGGTTACGTTCATTTGGGTCGAAAGCTCGTTTTGCAGGCGGTTACGGTGAACTGATTGCGCCAGCGCCTTACACATTTTGGCGCTGCCAACATTGCTTTCGCGGTTAATCACCAACAGACAGCTGGTGTTTTCCGGCTCAATGGTTTGTACCTCGGAGGTAACCTCCTCGGCCAGGGCGTAAGCAAAATCAACATTCCCTAAGGCTACGCGCTTGGCGTTGCCCTTTAGCTCGCCGTTGCAGGAAAAAATTACTCCGCCGGCCGCCGCTTTAAAGCTGCCGTTGTAGCTTTTGCTGCGGTTTAGGCGCATGGCAAAATCCTCGTGGCTGTCGGTTGCCCAGGAGTACAGGGTAAAGGGGCCGTTGGTCAACAGGTGGTCGGCGTCTAACCCGTACTTGCCGCCGCATTTGTTAAAATACGCCTCGTTGCACGGCAGGGCAACCGGCAGGGTAAGGGTTTGCAAAAGGTCGTCGTTAGGGTAGGCAAGGGTAATTTCAACCTCGGTTTTCGAAAGGGCTGCAACGGCCGGCATTACCTTTTGGCCGGCGCGGTAGGCCGCCGCGTTTTGAATACAAAGCAGCTTTTCGGCCTCGGGCGCGTTGGTTTTAGGGGCCAGGGCGCGGGTAAGGCCAAAAACAAAATCCTGTGCGGTAAGCGCCTCGCCATTCGACCATTCTAACCCCTCCCGCAGGGTAAAGCGGTAGGTTATTTGGTCTTGCGATACGGTGTAGCTTTTGGCGGCGGCCAAAACCGGCTCGCCTTTTTCGTTAAAACGCGTTAGCCCCTCAAACAAAGCGGTAACGACCGTTTTGCTGCCGGCAGTTTGGGCTAATTGCGGGTCTAAGGTTTGGGGGCGGTCGCCCAGTGCAAAGTAAAGCAAAAAGCTTTGCTGCCCGCCGCAGCCGGCAAGGGTATTTAATATTATTATAAGGGCCAACAGCAGCCCGGTTAATTTTTTAATTTTCAATTTTTACACCTCTAAAATGTGCTGCATCGGCTGTTCGGCCTGTGCGCCGGCGCCGTGGTACTGTAAATTAATTATACCGTTAAGCCCTTTAAAATTCAAGCAAAAAACCGCAAAAAAGGTCAAGCTTTTTGTTATTTTGCGGTTTCTAAAATCATGCGCTCCAGCTCGCGGGCGGCAATGCTCAAACTTTGCTCTTTTCGTTTTACCAAGCACACGCTGCGGGTGGGAATTTCTTCCTTTAAATCTATTACCGCAACGCCGTCCTCCGGCCGAACAAACTCTTTTGGCACAAAGCCAACGCCTAAATCGTAAGCCGCAAGCAGCATAATTTGAATCGAGGAGCAAGCCTCAATATCCGGGTGATAGGGCAGGCCGCAGCGGGTAAAAAGGTTGCCGTAAAATTCGTAAGATTTTGTGTCGCTGCCTAAGGAGATGAGGGGGTATTCCACCAGCTCTTTCAGCGAAACGCTGCGCCCCGTAAGGGCGGTAAAGGCGGGGGAGCAAACCGCCACCTCGGTTATGGTTTTAATCTCCTGCTCGGTAAGCGAGGCGGAGCGAACCGTTGGCGTGGTAACAACGGCCAAGTCGGCGGTGCCGTCTTTTAAAGCGGCAATGGCCTGCGGGGTAGAGTAGTTGTTAATGCGAAAATGTACCCCCGGGTAAAGGGTGCGGTAGCGCTTTAAAACCGGCGGCAGCAGGCAGCGCAGCGCCGTTTCGGTTGCGGCTACAAAAACGGTTCCGCTTTGCAGGTTCCGGCTTTCTAAAATCTCGGCCTCGCCGGCCTCTAAATGCTCAAATGCAATGCGAACATGGGCAAAAAGCTTTTCGCCCTCGGGCGTTAGGCGCATGCCGCGGTTGGTGCGCAAGAAAAGCGGGCAGCCCAATTCGCCCTCCAGCGTTTTAATGGTTCGGGTTAAATTCGGCTGGTTGTTTAGCAGCAGC
>URRK01000249.1 GCA_900550315.1 uncultured Oscillospiraceae bacterium
AAACACAGATGAAAAATCGCCGTTTTCCCTTTGTGGATAGACTTAAACTCCCGAAAAGTAAATATCCGATACACAAGGCAGATAGAAATCAAAAATCTATCTGCCTTTTTTATTACCCTAAAAAGGAGAAATCAAATATGCTACAGAAAGAATTAGCCAAACGGCTCAAGGCTCGGTGCGACACCAAGATGGACGGCAACGGATGGTTGGAGATGTCCTCGGACGGTATCCCCCTCTGCCGTATAAGTTTGCAAAAAAGCAGTGAATAAGGCACCAAAAAATAAGCACCCCAAAAGCCATTAATCTTTGGGGTACTTTCTAAACTTTTAGGGTGCTTATTTTAAACTTTTAATATTTTCAGGGTTATTCTGCACTTTCGGCGGCGGTTGCCTTGCTTGAGGTTTCCGGCCCGGTTAGATCGGCGACATTTTGCAAACTAAGGGTTGCTTTGCTGTTGGCCTCGCTTAAAGTTACGGCAAAAGCCTTTTCGTTTAAAAGGTAACCCTTTGGCGCAGTGCACTGCTTTACCGTGTAGCTGCCAAAATAAAGCGGAACGCTTTTGCTGCCGGTTAAGGTTGCTTTCCCGTTGGCCCCGGTTGGGCCAAGGCGGGCAACCTCTTTGCCCTGGCTGTTTAACACGGCAAAAGCAGCGCCCGTTAACGGCAAGCCGTTTTTGCCGGTTACCTCAACCGTAATAGCCCCCATTTTACGGGTATTAACAATTTTTAAGCTGCCCTTTGCGTTGCTCTTGCCGGTAAGCGTTACAGTGTAGCTGCTTTGGCCGGTGTACCCGCCCAAAACCGTTTGGGTAACCGTGTACTGGCCGAACGGCAAATCTTTTGCGATTGTCTTGCCGCTTTGGTTGGTAACGCCCAAGGAATAGCTTTTACCGTTTTTGTGATTTTTAGCAGTAAGCCGAACGCCGCTTAGGGCGGTACCGGCGTCATCCAAAACCGTTACCTCTAAGCTGGCGGCGTATTGCACTACACTCGGCGGCGTAATAATTTGAATTAGGCGCTGCGGATCCGGCCCAAAGCCCATGCGCTCAATGGCGCAAAACTCCGGCCCGTTGGCGTTGCCAACATGGTACACCCAATTGTAGCCGTTTTTAAAACCGCCGTAAATGGCTACATGCGTTCCATTATTCGCAGCTTTTTTAGCGTCGGCAAAAATCAAAACCGAGCCAATTGGAACCGTTTGAGCGCATTGAAAAACCGTGTATTTAGAGGGCAGAATTTTAGCGGTAAACGGAATGTACCTGGAATACCCCTTTTGTACCCACTTGCCGGCCGCAATTTTCCAGTCGTTCGCGTTAATGGGTTTAGCGGGTTTGTCTAACATGCTGGTGCTAATGCCGGCAACATTGGGCAAATAATTAAAGTAAACATAAGTTACATAAGAGGCACAAACCAGCCCGCCTTTTTTGGCCATGGCCGCAACATCCGGCTTACCGCCGGTACCCTCGTCCCCGCTGCTGGCCCCGCCGTAGCTAATGGGTGAAAGGTAACCCATGCCGCGCTTGTCGGCCGCGTAAATGTACTTCCACATATTGCCGTCGGCCCGGTGCTTTTTAAGGTTGTATCCGGTGTACTCCAACGCGTCCATAAAAACATTATGGTCAATATCTAAATTATTACTTTGCTTGTGAGTGTTAAAAATTGCAGCTACCGGGGCAACCGTACGCACCTTGGCGGCCGGCTTTGCGGCTTTGCTTACCTTGGCGCTCCTTGCCGCACGCGGTAAAACGGTTTCGGCGGCGTCCTCGGCGGTAAGTGAGGAGGAAATAACCTCGGCCGAGCTTGGCGCTGCGGTGCTTTCTAAAGAGTTTTCTACCGCGCTGCTGCCTTCCTACAATTGGGTTTCTGTACTGCTAACAGCGGCGGTTTTGCTGTTTTTGGCGCACCCGGCGCAAAAGGTCAGGCAAAGGCTAAGTAAAGCGGCAAGAGTTACGGTAACGGTTTGTTTTTTCATAAATGCGCTCCAATAATTTTAATTGCCCTTAAGGTTTCCGCAAACGGGCAGCCAAACTTTTCCTATTTTACTACATTTTTAAACCGGTGTCAACAAAAAATGCTTCATCCGCTTTGCCGCGCAGTGCCGTTGCGTTAAAAAAGCATTATTTTTTCGATGGCCTACGCGGCTAACAAGGGTTGTTTTCTTTCGGCTTTGTAGCCCGGCCGATGAGTTGAAATTGCAATACGCCGCGGCTTTGGTTTGCTTTATGGCCTTTTTGGCAAATGATATTTACGGATTTTTAGTTGGCAGGGATTAAAAAAGCAGCAAAACGGCCCGGCCGCCCAAAGGCAGCCGAGCCAAGAATATTTTTTAAAGCATTAAAATTTGTTTTTGCCGCTTAACCCCCCCCTGTACGGCACGGCGCCAGGTTCCGGGGTATAAAAGCACCAATACGGGCAAAATTTCTAACCGGCCGGCCAGCATATCAAAGCAAAAAACAAGCTTAGAAAA
>URRK01000250.1 GCA_900550315.1 uncultured Oscillospiraceae bacterium
CCCCCGCCGTACCAAACGCTGTTGCCCGGGGCGGCCAGTTCTAAAAAGCCGCGCGTTGGCTTTTTATGTATTAAATTTGCCAGGGCAACAGTTTCGGGTTCGCTTTCGGGCCGGTAGCCGTAAAAACCGCAAAAATTGGGCTGCCCGCTGTTTTCGGAGTCGGTGTCACGCTGCGTTAGCTGCTCAAAATTTCCCTTAAAATTGCCGGCCAGCTCTACCCCGCGCAAATTGGCCCGCCATTTAGAATATTCGCCGCCGCACATTTGGCTGATCTTGCCGGACATATACCCGCAGCCAATTTCGCCCCGTTGGGCAATTTCGGCCCCGTCGGGGTTTAGGGTTGGCAAAATGATAACGCCGCGCCGAAACATGGCCTTACGAATGTTTACGCCGCACAGTTCCCTCCCGGTAATAACGCTTTGGCAAAGTTCCTCAGCAAACCTTAAAAGCAGTAGTGTACCCAACCGAAAGGCCGGGTCGGCCCCGCTTTGCAGCACAGTGTAATCAGTGCCGGTGCCAATAATCAGCGCCGGAATATCCCGCCCGGCAACCGTTTTGCCAATGGGGGTCCACTCCGAAAACGGATACCGCCCCCGCAGGTCGGCAATGATCTTTTTTATTTCAAAAGAACTATACTCAATAGGGTGAATTTTACTTTCCATGCCGTCAGCCTTCCCATAGATCGGCGCCGTACGGCCGATCTTTTTATTTTAAATATATGCGCCCTGCAAAGGCAGATATACAACTAAAATGAGGTGTTTTTATGAATTTAGAGGAAAAACCGTTAAAGCAGGAGTACATTTACCGCGGAAAGGTTCTTACCCTGCGGGTAGACAAGGCTCTGCTGCCCAACGGAAAAACCACGACGCGTGAGGTGGTGGAGCATAACGGCGGCGTTTGCGTAGTGCCGCTGACCCCGGAAAACGAGGTGCTGATGGTAGAGCAGTTTCGCTACCCCTACGGCGCCCCCGTGTTAGAAATTCCCGCCGGAAAGCGGGACAGCAAAACCGAACCCCCGCTGGATTGCGGGCGCCGCGAGCTGAGGGAGGAAACCGGCGCTACCGCCGAACACATGACCTTTTTAGGGGAGCTTTACCCAACGCCGGGCTACTGCGGGGAAATTATTTACATGTACTTAGCGCAGGGGCTGACCTACGGGCAAACCGACCCGGACGAGGACGAATTTTTAAACCTGAAAAAAATTCCGCTGCAAACGGCGGTGCAAATGGTTTTAAACGGCGAGATTAAAGACGCCAAGACCCAAACGGCTTTGCTGAAAACCCACCTGCTTTTAAACCACGCTTAATCCGACTCCTTACAAAGGCAACCAGGCAAAAAAGCCGTTATTTTGCTGCCTTGCCAAAAGTCTTGCCAAACAGCCGGCAGCAAGATCTTAAAGCCGCAAAAAAGCCAGCCCTGAAAAACAGGGTTGGCTTTTAAAATTTAACCTTGCGCTAAGGGGCGGCTTTACGCCTTTTGCCCTTTGGTGGCAATTTCGTTTGTAATCAAGGCAATAAAATCCTCTACCTTCATGGTTTCGGTTACATTGGTGTCGCGGCGGCGCACGGCAACCGTGCCCTCCTCCTGCTCTTTATCACCAATAATCAGCATATACGGCACTTTTGAAAGCTGCGCCTCGCGAATTTTAAAGCCGGTTTTTTCCTGCCGTTTGTCGGCGTCACAACGCACGCCGGCCGCTTTTAAGGCAGAAATAATACCGTCGGTATATTCGTTATTACGGTCGGTAATTGGCAGCAGGCGTACCTGCAGCGGTGCCAGCCAGGTGGGGAACTTGCCGGCGTAATGCTCAATTAAAATGCCAATAAACCGCTCAATAGAGCCGAACACCACGCGGTGGATCATAATGGGGCGGTGCTTTTGGCCGTCGGCCCCGGTGTATTCTGCCTCAAACCGCTGCGGCAGCTGAAAATCCAACTGAATGGTACCGCACTGCCAGGTACGGCCAATAGAATCCTCTAAATGGAAGTCGATCTTGGGGCCGTAGAAGGCGCCGTCGCCCTCGTTTACCACGTAGTTTAAATGCATTTCATCCAACGCGGCGCGCAGGCCGTTGGTAGCCAGCTCCCAATCGGCGTCGCTGCCAATGCTGTTTTCCGGCCGGGTAGAAAGCTCTACATGGTACTTAAAGCCAAACAGGCTGTAAACCTCGTCAATTAAGCGCACAACGCCCTTAATTTCGTCGGTAATCTGGTCGGCTGTCATAAAAATGTGGGCATCATCCTGCGTAAAGCAGCGCACCCGCATTAATCCGTGCAGCTGCCCGGATTTTTCGTGCCGGTGAACCAACCCCAGTTCCCCCACGCGCATAGGCAGATCACGGTAGGAGCGCATTTCGGATTTATACACCAGCATACCGCCCGGACAGTTCATTGGCTTAATGGCAAAATCGGTATCGTCAATAACCGTGGTGTACATATTTTCTTTGTAATGGTCCCAG
>URRK01000251.1 GCA_900550315.1 uncultured Oscillospiraceae bacterium
TTGGCAGCCGGCAAATTTCGGAGCTAAGCCTTTACGACTATGTAAACAGCATTACCTTTGGCTCGATTGCGGCCGATTTAGCCATAGCGCCCGACCCGGAGGAGGCGCTTTACTGCCTAATTGGCTTAGTGGTTTACGGCATTTTTACCCTTTTGTTTGCCGTTATTACAACAAAATCTAAAAAAATGCGTACCGTGCTGGAGGGGCGGCCCATTTTGCTGATGCACAAAGGCAAGTTATACCGCGAGGCTTTTAAAAAAGCACGGTTGGATCTAAACGAGTTTAACGCGCTGTGCCGCGGGCAGGGCTATTTTGACCCCGCAAAAATTGATACCGCTATTATGGAAATTAACGGAAAGGTAAGCATTATTCCAAAGGGCGGCGACCGCGCCGCCACCCCTGCCGATTTAAATATTCCTGCCGCGACCGACCCGTTGACCGCCTGCCTGATCTTAGACGGATTTGTGCAGCAAAGCACCCTTAAAAAGCTGGGAAAAGACGAAGCCTGGCTGCAGGCCGAGCTGAAAACCAACGGCATTAAAAACCCGGGGGAGGTTTTTTTAGCCAGCTACGACGGCAGCACCGTAACGGTTTTTAAGCGCGGCGGCGAACACCCGGTGAACTATTTAAATTAGCGCCTTAGCGCCGGTACCCGTTTGCATTAGCGCCCACAGACAAACCCAATATAAAGGCAAAAAAACGCTTTGCAAAAGCGCTTAAAATAAGCGTTAACGCAGTTTTAGGCCGTTAAAAATTTTTAATTAGGCCTAATATTAAAGCTAATTTTGAGCCAAATATTTAAAGGCTCACGGCCGGGTTTGCTGCGCGCGGCGAAAGGCTTTTAAATCTACCCGCTTTTCGCCCTTAACGGTAATTAAATAGTAGTGCTGCTTTTTATCGTCCCGCACCAGCAAATTTTTAGCGTCACATTCGGGGTACGGTAAATTAATTTTTGCCAACTCCTCCATGTTAAAAACCGCCGGGTGCTCGGTCACTTCAAAATTAATGCCCTTTTGAGTCAAAAAGTTTAATACTTCCTGCTTATTCAAACAAAACACCCCCTTAAACTGCTAAATTTTTTGCTTTATTATACCACACTGTTTTGCCAAAAGCAAAATAAATCAACCTGCCGACTAAAAGCGGGTTGATTTATTTTTTTAATTTTGTTAAAAAATAACACGGCAAAATAACGCCCAAAATTCGGTGCTTCTCCGTAAGCCTTACCACGGCCAAAACTTTAAATTTTTGTAAATTTTATTCTTGTAATGGGTGTCCCAATATGCTATAATAGCTAACGGCGATTTTTAAAATTTTAACGGTAATAAAATCTATTTAAGGGAAGTTGAATATGTACCAAATTGGCTTTGATAACGAAAAATACCTGCAAATGCAATCAGAACATATTGCCGAGCGAATTCAAAAATTCGGCGATAAATTGTACTTGGAATTTGGCGGCAAGCTGTTTGACGATTTTCACGCCGCCCGCGTATTGCCGGGCTTTGCGCCGGATTCTAAAATTAAAATGTTATCTAGGCTAAAAAACGACGCTGAAATTGTTATTGCCATTAACGCCGCTGATATTGAAAAAAATAAAATGCGCGGAGACCTTGGCATTACCTACGATTTAGATGTTTTGCGGTTGATCGACGCTTTTCGCGGGTTTGGGCTTTATGTTGGCAGCGTGGTTTTAACCCGCTACACCGGGCAGGCCTCGGCCGACGCTTTTGAGCGCAAGCTGCGCGCCTTGGGCGTACCCGTTTACAAGCACTACCCTATTGAGGGCTACCCCTCTAACTTAAAATTAATTGTTTCGGATGACGGCTACGGCAAAAACGACTACATAGAAACCTCCCGCAAGCTGGTTGTTGTTACCGCCCCCGGCCCGGGCAGCGGCAAAATGGCAACCTGCCTTAGCCAGCTGTACCACGATCACAAACGCGGCATTAAAGCCGGCTACGCAAAGTTTGAAACCTTTCCCATTTGGAACTTAGCGTTAAAACACCCGGTTAACTTAGCTTACGAGGCCGCCACGGCCGACTTGAACGATGTAAACATGATCGACCCGTTCCACTTAGAGGCCTACGGCGAAACCACCGTTAATTACAACCGTGATGTTGAAATTTTTCCGGTAGTGCGCGCCTGCATGGAACGCATTTTGGGCTGCTGCCCGTATCAATCCCCCACCGACATGGGCGTAAACATGGCGGGAAACTGCATTTTTAATCAGCAAGCCGTACACGAGGCCGCAAAGAACGAAATTATTCGCCGTTATTACGAGGCGCTTTGTAAACGCTGCCGCGGCGAAAGCGGCGATGATGAAGTTGTTAAAATTGAGCTGCTTATGGAGCAGGCCGGCATTGAAATTCAACACCGGCCGGTTATTGCTGCCGCCAACGCCCGCGCGGCCGAGGGCGCGCGGCAGGGTGTGCGCCCGGCGTTTCTGATCGGTTTCCGCGGC
>URRK01000252.1 GCA_900550315.1 uncultured Oscillospiraceae bacterium
CTATTATAATGTCGCTGGTAAAAAGAAGCTTGCTGTCACAGCAACAAGGAAGATTATGTATTGAACAACTTGAAGTTAAATAAGAGCGAAAATAACAGCCGAGGGTATTCTCTCGGCTTTTTTATATAGTTAAGGAGTAATCAGTATGAATATTGAAAAATACGAGCTTTTGAACAACGAAAAAAAGCTTGACAACCCAATAAAACGCGTAGCGGCATATTGCCGTGTTTCAACCGATAACGAAGACCAAGCAAATTCCTTTGAGTCGCAGCAAAAATACTATAAAAAATACATTTTGGAACATCCCGACTGGGAGCTGTACGGAATATTTGCAGACGAGGGAGTTTCGGGTACAAGCACTAAAAAGCGAAAGGAATTTAACCGAATGATAGAATGTGCCAAAAACGGTGATATTGACCTGATTATCACCAAAGAAATAAGCCGCTTTGCAAGAAATACACTTGACAGTATTTCACACACAAGGCAGCTTAAAAAGTACGGCGTGGGTGTAATTTTTATGAATGATAATATTAACACGCTGGATTCAGACGCAGAATTAAGGCTTACAATAATGTCGTCCATAGCGCAGGATGAGAGCCGAAGAACCTCAGAAAGGGTTAAATGGGGGCAAAAGCGGCGCATGGAGGACGGCGTTGTTTTTGGGTGCAGTATGTTGGGCTACGATGTTGAAAACGGTAAAATGACCATTAACGAGGAGGGCGCTAAAATTGTCAGGCTGATATATCATAAATTTGTAAACGAGGGTAAGGGAACGCACACCATTGCAAGAGAGCTGAAAGAGGAAGGCATTAAATCAATGACGGCAAAAGATTGGAGCAATACTGTAATACTGCGCGTATTGCGGAATGAAAAGTATTGCGGCGATTTGGTTCAAAAAAAGACCTTTACACCGGATTATTTAACGCACGAAAAAAAGTACAACAGGGGCGAAGAAGAATTTGTAATCATTAAAAATCACCACGAGCCGATAGTTTCAAAGGAGCTTTTTAAAAAAGCAAATGAAATGTTGGATGAACGCGCTTTATCACCCGAAGGCAAGGAAAAAATCAGCTACCGCTACCCCTTTTCGGGAAAAATTAAATGCGGAATTTGCGGTTCAACCTATGTTGCACGCTACAAACGCCGCAAAGACGGCAGCAAATATAAGGCGTGGCGCTGCGGCGAGGGAGCCAAGCACGGTAAACGGCACACAGACAATTTCGGCAATGAGGTTGGCTGTTCTAACAGGAGTATTCAAAACGAGGAAGCAATACATATTATGTATCTTGCAATGAAAAACCTTAAATTTAACCGAGAAAGGGTTGTTGCTAACCTGTTAAAAGCCATTCGTTCGGTCTTATCAAGCGATTCTTTAAGCGGCAGCACGCAAAAGCTGAAAAAACAGATTGAGGAACTCTCCGAAAAACACGAAAAGCTGTTGGAGCTTTATATGGGCGGCTGCATAGAAAAGGATGAATTTACCAAGCAACGCGAAAAGCTTAATTTGCAAATAGACGGTGTAAAATCCAAAATAGACGGTATTCGCAACGGAAACGACTTAAGAAACAGGCAAAGTGAATTGTATAAGGACATTGAAAAAGCCGTGAACGAGCTGATTGACGGCGCAGAATATGAGGATGAATTTTACAAGCAGATTTTAGATAAAATGGTGATTGTGGATAAAAATACAATTGACTTATACTTAAACATTTTACCCGAAAAATGGCGGTTTTCCGTATCAAAAACAATAGAGCCTATTTACGAAAAATCAAAAGCTGAAACACAGGTTCCAATATCTGTTAACAAACCTTTTAGTTCGGGGTAGGGCATGCTAAAACGCTGGCTTAAATAGCGCAGGCTGGCGCCCAGCTCGCCATCTGGCCCGCCATACTGGCTAATAATAACCTGGGCTAATTTGGCGTTGGGGTTTTTAACCTTAATGGGGTATTGCAGCTTTTTTTCGTATTGCCACATTAGCGGTTCGCCTCGCTTTCGTTTTCCCAGGGCCAGGGGGCGTTTAACCAGCCCTGATTGGTTTCGCCGTAAAGGTCGCAGGCGGTTAGCGGGCCGTAAAGCTTTTCATAATCGGCTTTGCAATCGGCAGCCGCCTTGCAGTAGCTTTGGTGGGCTGCCGTTGCTTTGGCGTCGGCGTTATGTGTATCTAAATACAGGCGCATTTCCTGCGCGGCAAACTGTGCGCCGGAAAGCTTGCGTAATAGTTGTTCTCTGGTTTCCAATAAAAACACCTCAATCTTTTTTTAAAGTTAACGGTTTGTTTAAAGCGGGAAAAAGGGTGCCGGTGTTTAGAGCCATGGCGGGGTCATAGCTTTCAATGCCGTGCTGCAGGGGCACATAGGCCATGGCCAGCGGCAGATATTGCAAAGGCGTGTCACAAAAATTGTTGCGCGGCCGTTCGGCCGGCTTTTGGGTGGCGGCCGGTGCCTTGGCCGGGGC
>URRK01000253.1 GCA_900550315.1 uncultured Oscillospiraceae bacterium
AAAAAACTCCAAATTATTTTTTACCCGATCCTGCAACTTGTAAAAGAAATTTGTTAAAGGGTGGGTCCAATGTACTAAGTTCGCCCGCAAGGGTTTTAGGGTAAATAACCAACACAAAATTTAATAGGTTTTGTTTTAATTTAAAAATATAGTTTCGGCTTTGCCGAAGAGTTTGTGAACAGCAAATAGTAAGTTTAAAACTAAAAATGTAAAAACGCACCGCAGAGCTTTGGTTCTGCGGTGTTTATTTATTTAATTTTTCTTATTTAATAATGTATGTGTGTTTGCAAACAATTTTAAACACCTGCGTTTGTAGGCCAATTTTAAACGCTGCAATAGGGGGTGCCGACAATTTTTTGGGGTTGCGCGGCATTTTTGTTTTAGGGCTTTTAAAGGTCGCCGGCAAAAAAGCTTTAAACTTGCCTTTTGGGGCCGGATTGGTCGCCTGCACCGCGGTTTGCGGGGGCCATTAAAAAAGAGCGGTTGAAAGTTGGGCCTTTTTTTTGCAAAAACGCTTTACTTTTTTAAAAAAGTGTGTTATACTACCTAAAGTCCGTTCTCTGGGAGTCGGGGTTTTACCGCTATGCGGTGTTCACCTGCCCGCCGCTCGGTGAATTGGAACATATTATAATGAGGTGAAAGAAATGACAAAAGAAGTTAAACAGCAGGTTATGGCCGAGTACGCCACCCACGAAGGGGACACCGGTTCTCCCGAAGTGCAAATTGCGCTGCTTACCACCCGCATTAACGAGCTGAACGCCCACTTAAAGGTTCATAAAAAAGACCATCACTCCCGCCGTGGCTTGTTAAAAATGGTTGGTCACCGTCGCAATCTGTTAGCGTACCTTGCTAAAAACGACATTGAGCGTTACCGTTCTATTATTAAGCGTCTTAACATTCGTAAGTAATTTAAGCCGCCGGCAGGCCGATTTTTTACAAAATATCGGTCTGCTTTTTCATTTTTGCTTGCCGCCTTTTGCAAACGGGGTTAGCAGTGAATTGGCCGTTTAAGGCCGGGTTTTACCCCTTTAAACGGCGAATTAATTGCTAAGCCTTTGCAACTGTTGGTAAAATATATTTTTCGGAGGAAACAAAATTGTACGAGAATTTTAAAGTATTCAGCACAGAATTTGCCGGCCGCACCCTAACGGTAGAAACCGGCAAAATGGCACAGCTGGCTAACGGCTCCTGCCTGGTTCGTTACGGCGAGACCGCCGTTTTTTGCGCCGCAACCGCCTCGGCCAAGCCGCGCGACGGGATCGACTTTTTACCCCTTTCGGTAGATTTTGAGGAAAAGCTTTACTCTGTAGGCCGTATTCCCGGCTCTTTTACCCGGCGCGAAGGCAAACCCACCGACAAGGCTATTTTAGCCTCCCGCGTGATTGACCGCCCCATTCGCCCCTTGTTCCCCAAGGATATGCGCAACGATGTTTCTATTGTTTGCACCGTTATGTCGGTTGATCCCGATTGCTCGCCCGAAATTGTTGGTATGATCGGTGCCTCGATTGCTCTTTCTATTTCTGATATTCCGTGGGCCGGGCCGATTAGCGGCGTTTCGGTTGGATATGTAGACGGCGAAATTGTTTTAAATCCCAATGCCGAGCAGCAGGAAAAATCGCAAATGCAGGTTACGGTTGCCTCCACGGCCGATTTGGTTGCCATGATTGAGGCCGGCGCCAAAGAGGTTACCAACGAGGTAATGTATGATGGCATTATGAAAGGCCACGCCGAGAACCAAAAAATGGTTGCCTTTATTGAAGATATTCAAAAGCAAATTGGCAAAGAAAAGTTTACCTTTGAAACCTCCGACCCCGACCCGGCCATGTTTGAGGCGGTTAAGGATTTTGCCATTGACGATGTTAAAGCCGCACTGGACACTGACGATAAAAACATCCGCGACGAGCGCTTACTGCCAATTTACGACGCCGTTCACGCTAAGTTTGACGAGCAGTACCCTGAGCAGGAGGCCAAGCTGGACGAGTGCATGTACAAGCTGCAAAAGTTTGTGGTTCGCCGCTGGCTGCTGGATGAGGGCAAGCGCGTTGACGGCCGCGGTATTGATGAAATTCGCCCCCTGTGGGCCGAGGTTGGCCTGCTGCCGCGTACTCACGGTTCTGCGTTGTTCGCCCGTGGCCAAACTCAGGTTATGAGTATTGCCACTTTGGGCAACATGAGCGACGCTCAGCTGTTAGACGGCATTGACAGCGAAACCAGCAAGCGCTATATGCACCACTACAATATGCCCTCCTACTCGGTTGGCGAAACCAAGCCCTCCCGCGGGCCGGGCCGCCGCGAAATTGGCCACGGTGCTTTAGCCGAGCGCGCGCTGCTGCCGGTTATTCCGAGCGAGGAAGAGTTCCCGTATTCTATTCGTGTGGTATCCGAAATTCTTTCCTCCAACGGTTCTACCTCTCAGGGCTCTATTTGTGGC
>URRK01000254.1 GCA_900550315.1 uncultured Oscillospiraceae bacterium
TTTTTGGGAGGAAGCATTATGCAACAAAACAAACTACTAAAATTAGCCTCTAAAGGGGATAAAAAAGCGCTGCAACAGTTGTACCACCAATATGCCAAAACCAGCTACTACCTGTGCTGCTACTTTTTAAAAAGCGAGCAGGCGGCCGCCGAGGCAACCGTTACGGTGTTTTCGCAGGTGTTTGCCGCAACCGTTGGCCAGCCCGTTTTAAACGAGCAGCTGTTTAAAGCTTTAGTTTTAGGCAAAACGGTTGAGGTAACCAAGGCCAACATTCAAAAAAATGCGCCGACCGCCTTTCGTGACGCCGAAAAATCTGCCGTAGACGGTAGCTACCAGGCTGTAAAAAACGCAGCCGACCCCACAGCGGAGGAAAAGCAAAACTTAATAAAGGCCTTACGAAGCCTGCAAAACCGGCAATGTTACACCTTAACCATGCTAACCTGCTTTGGCCTGCAAAAGCACCAGCTGGCGCAGTACATGAAGCTGGATTCTGACAAAATTGACGCCAGCCTGGCCCGCGCAAAGGAATCTTTTCGAAAAACGCTGCAGCTGCCGGAAAACAGCCGCCGCGAGTTAGAGGACCAGCTGCGCGCCGTAAAAGCGGCCATGCAAGAGCAAGCAGCGGCTGCCACTGTTCCGCCGCAGGTTGAAAAAAGCGTGCTGGCCGAGGCCCAAAAAATTGCCAAATTTGTTACCGCCAAATTTTTAAAGCATTTAGCCGTTGCGGCCGCAGGCGTTATTGTTGCCGCCGGCCTTATTTTTGGCGGTATTGCGCTGTTTAAAAACAGCAATAATGCAGCCAACGCCGACATCACCAGCAACGCCGACATCACCATCAACGCCGACATCACCAGCAGCGGCGAGAGCCAAAACACCCAAGGAAGCAGCGAGAACCAAAGCACCCAAAGCGTTAATGCAACCAACCAAAGCAGCATCACCGAGCCGGAATTTAAAGCCACAAAACACGCCCAAATTGAAATTAAAAATTACGGGACCATTAGCTTAGAGCTGTACGGCGAGGAGGCCCCCATTACGGTAAACAACTTTGTAAAGCTGGCGAATGAAGGCTTTTACAACGGCTTAACCTTTCACCGCATTATTAGCGGATTTATGATTCAAGGCGGCGACCCGAATGGCGACGGCACCGGCGGTTCTACCGAAAATATTAAAGGTGAATTTTCGCAAAACGGGGTTCAAAACCGAATTTTACACACCCGCGGCACCATCTCCATGGCCCGCAGCTCAGAAAATGACAGCGCCAGCTCGCAGTTTTTTATTATGCAGCAGGACGCTACCCATTTAGACGGCGCTTACGCCGCCTTTGGCCGCGTGACCTCTGGACTGGAAATTGTTGATAAAATTTGCGAAAACACCCCCGTGACCGACAGCAACGGCACCGTAACAGCCGAAAATCAGCCGGTTATTACCTCAATTAAAATTACCGATTAAGGCCCTTGTTTTAGCCCTGTCGATAGTTTAATATAACCCTTTTACTTTTAAATTTACCGTTTTTAAGCCTTTAAAACCGGCTAAGGAGCGTGAAAAAATGGAACAGCCGTTGCTTGGCAATATTCGCACCCAACACACCGCAATGCTTATGATACAAAACAAAAAGCTGCCGCACGCCTTAATAATTGAAGGGCCGCCCAGCAGCGGCAAAAAAACCTTTGCCGAATTTTTGGCAATGGCAGCACTGTGCAGCAACGAAAACCCGCCTTGCGGGGAATGTAAAAGCTGCCGCACCCTAAAGGCCGGCAGCAACCGCGATTACACCTTTTTTACCCCCGAAAAAGACCTAATTACCGTTGATGATGTGCGAAACCTGCGTACCCAGGCCTACTACTCACCCATTGCGGCCCCCTACCGCGTTTTTGTAGTAGACCGGGCCGACTGCATGAACGAGCAGGCGCAAAACACCCTGCTTAAAATTATTGAGGAACCGCCCGAAACCGCAAAGTTTATTTTTTTGTGTCAAAGCGCCGCCTCGCTGCTGGCAACCATTCGCTCCCGCTGCATTTGCTTTACCTTAGGCAGCGTTGAACCCAGCGCCGAGGTTTGCCAATTTATTGCAAAAAAAAGCTGCTGCGGTTTAGAACAGGCAAAATCGGCCTTAATTGCGGCAAACGGTATTATTGGCGTTGCCCTTGTAAACTTAGCGCAGACAGCCGATGCCAACACCGAGCCGCCATTAACCGCCGCCGAGCTGTTAAGTCTTGCCGCCAAAGGCAACAGCAGCTACACAATTCTTTGCAAAATACAGCCGCTGCAAAAAAACCGCGAGCAGGTTAAAAACCTTATTTGCGATTTAAAAACCGCCGTAATAGAACAAATTAAATTAAAAGCTTTAAATAAGAATTGCCCCCTTAGCAGCAAAAAGCTAACGGCCCTGCTAGCCGGGCTGGAGAATTTAGAAGCAGCCCTGCCCTTAAAC
>URRK01000255.1 GCA_900550315.1 uncultured Oscillospiraceae bacterium
TCGTGCCGACGATGTGATCAAATCCTCCGGCTACCGCATTGGCCCGTTTGAGATTGAAAGCGTCATTATGGAGCTGCCTTATGTGCTGGAATGCGGCGTTTCGGCCGAACCGGACGAGGTTCGGGGCCAGGTTGTTAAGGCCAGCATTGTGCTGGTAAAGGGCACCGAGGGCAGCGAGGAATTAAAAAAAGAAATTCAAAATTATGTAAAAGAGCATACTGCGCCGTACAAATACCCCCGCATTGTTGTATTTTGTGAAAGCCTGCCGAAAACAACAAGCGGTAAAATTCAGCGCAATAAGCTGTAAGGCTAAAGGAATGTTGAAAGAATGAACAAACGCCTAACCTTAATTTGTGGGCACTACGGCAGCGGCAAAACAAATGTTGCGTTAAATTTGGCCTTTGCCCTGCAAAAAAAACCCCCTAAAACCGCCCTGGCAGATTTGGATATTGTAAACCCCTATTTTCGCAGTAAGGACAGCGAGCAAGCCCTTAAAAAGGCTGGTATTCAGCTAATTTGCTCGCCCTATGCCAATACGAATTTAGATATTCCCGCCCTGCCGCAGGAAATTTATACCCTGGTGGACGATTTAAGCCTGCACGCGGTGCTGGATATTGGGGGAGACGACCGCGGTGCCTTTGTTTTGGGCCGCATTGCCGAGCGCATTTTGCAGGAAAATAATTACGAAATGCTGTTTGTTACCAACTGCTACCGGCCGCTTACCCAAACTGTGGCCAATACCTTAGAGGTGTTTTATGAAATTGAAAACGCCTGCAAAATTCCCTTTACCGGCATTGTAAATAACTCAAATTTAGGGGAGGAAACAACCACCCGGCACATTTTAAATTCGCTGCCCTATGCGAGCGAGCTTTCGGAAAAAACCGGGCTGCCGGTGCGGTACACCACCGTGCAGCAAGGGCTGGCAGAATCCCTTAAAAATAAAATTGAAAACCTGTTTGCGCTGCAACTGCAGCCAAAATGGTAAGGAGTGTGTTAAAATTGGCAAAATTAACCTTTAAAACCGATTGGTGTAAGGGCTGCGGACTATGTGTAGATGCCTGCCCCAAGCAGGTGCTGGCCTTAGCCAAAACAAAAATTAACAAAAAAGGGCACCACCCCGTAGAGGCGATTCAGCCCGAAAGCTGCATTGGCTGTGCCTTTTGCGCAACCATGTGCCCCGATTGCATTATTACGGTAGAAAGGTAGGGAATTTTATGTCTGAAAAGGTTTTAATGAAAGGGAACGAGGCCATTGCCGAAGCCGCCATTCGTGCCGGCTGCCGCTTTTACTTTGGCTACCCCATTACCCCCCAAACCGAAATTGCCGCTTACATGGCTAAAAGAATGCCAAAAATTGGCGGAACCTTTTTGCAGGCTGAAAGTGAAATTGCCGCAATCAACATGGTTTACGGCGTTTCCTCCACCGGCAAAAGGGTTATGACCTCCTCCTCCAGCCCGGGCATTTCGTTAAAAAGCGAGGGGCTTTCGTACCTTGCGGGGGCCGATTTGCCGGCGCTGGTTGTTAATGTGCAGCGCGGTGGCCCGGGCCTTGGCGGCATACAGCCCTCGCAGGCCGATTATTTTCAGGCAACCAAGGGCGGCGCCCACGGCGATTTTCACATGATTGTTTTGGCTCCCTCCTCGGTGCAGGAAATGGCCGATTTAACCGTTAAAGGGTTTGAACTGGCCGACGCTTACCGCATGACAGCCATGATTTTAGCCGACGGCACTATGGGACAAATGATGGAGCCGGTTAGCTTAGATCTTGACATTAAAACCCCGACCGAAAAGCCTTGGGCAGTTACCGGCACCGGCTTAAAGCGCAAGCACAACATAATCAACTCACTTTCCTTAGTTCCTGAGGAGTTAGAGCAGCTAAACTTTAAGCGCTACGAGCGTTACGCCGAAATTGAAAAAACTGAGCCGCTGTGCGAGGAATATTTAATGGAGGATGCCGAAATTTGCATTGCTGCCTTTGGCATTGCGGCGCGTGTTTCTAAAAATGCTATTAACGCGGCCCGTGCCGAGGGCATTAAGGTTGGCTTAATACGGCCTATAACCCTGTGGCCTTTTCCAAAGCTTGCTTTTGCCAACGCAGCCAAAGGGGTAAAAGCGTTTGTTTCGGTAGAGCTTTCTATGGGGCAAATGATAGAGGATGTTCGCCTGGCCTCGGGCTGCAGCAAGCCAGTTGTACTTTGCAACCGCGCCGGTGGAATGATTCCATCACCCGAACAGGTGTTAAAGGTAATTAAAGAGTTGAATAATAACGGAGGTGCAAAATAATGGTTGTTTTTCAAAAACCGCAATCATTGGCTAATATTCCATTACACTATTGCCCCGGCTGTACGCACGGTATTGTGCACCGCCTGGTGGCCGAAACGCTGGATGAACTGGGCTTAGAGGGCAAAACCGTTGGCATTGCGCCGGTAGGC
>URRK01000256.1 GCA_900550315.1 uncultured Oscillospiraceae bacterium
TATTTTCTACACCTACTATCATAGCAAAAAAATTGGCGCTGTCAAGTAAATTTTATTTTAATTTTTTCCTTTAAAACCTTAAAAAATGGAGAATTAAGTGAATTTTATCCATTATTCCTGCATTATATCCATTTACTTCCTGATGTTTTTTTGCTATAATACTTGCAGAGCTAAACAGTTTGTTTGGTTTTGTGCCGCATTTATTCCTCGGCGGTACATTCGCCTTTTGGCGAATACAATAATATCCCATTGCTTTAAGAATTATCCCATCTTAAGGCGCAAACCGGGCGGCTTAGGCTGCCCGGTTTGCTTATTGCTACCTTAAATTGCCCTGTACCGTAAAACGCCAACTTATACCCTTGTTTTAACAATTTATGTTGACATCCCGCAAAAATTGTTCTATAATTTTTTTATCATACATTTAAGGAGCATTAAAATGCGGCAAAAAATCAACAATTGTTTTCACATTCTTTACGGGTGCCTGTTTTTTTTAATTATTAGTTTACTGTTATTGGTTCACGAAGCAATTCAATACCCGTGTAAAAGAACCTTTCCCCTACACAATGTTACAGTTTTTTTGCTTATTATTGTTTTAGGCCTTTTGCTTTTTCTTATTACAAATGCGGTTAAGCGTATAAGCGCCACCCCAAAATTTCAAAATTTTCGTTTTAAAATCAATTACCTAAAAATAATGTGGGTTTCGGCCGTTGTGCTGTTTTTTCTGCAGGTTTATATTTCTTACAACATTGTTTTTACCTCAAAATGGGATGTTTACAATGTTAATTTAGCCGCGCAGCAGTGGGCGGCCGGGCATTCCGAAAAAGTAACCTCGTTTTACAATTTTTCACGCTATCCCAATAATTTATTTATTACCTTGTGCCAAGCGGCCATTTTAAAACTGAATAATGCTTTCGGCATTTTTCAGGAAGTTTACGCCAACATGGCAATTGTTTGTGTAAACTGTTTGTTCAGCACAATTACCTGTGTTCTTGTGTTTAAAATCGTTAACCTTTATCAAAGCCAAAAATACGCCTTTGCCGGCTATATTCTTAGCATTATGCTGTACGGCTTTTCCCCATGGGTAACCATTTGCTATTCAGATGCTTTTGGCATTCTTTTTCCGGTTTTAAGCTTTTACCTTTACGCAAAACCGCGAAAAAGTTTAAAAACAAAAATTGTTTTTTGTGCTTTGGCGGCCTCAATTGCCTGTATTGGCTATTTGATTAAGCCCCAATGCATTATTATTCTAATTGCCGCCGTTATTACTGAATTCCTATTTAATCTTGGTAAGGCTAACCTTAAAAAATTGGCAATGGTATTTTTTGTTGCCGTTTACACCGCTGCCTTTTATTTCCTTTTAAATACTGCCCTAAACAGCTTTTACAAAAAAAGCAGTATTGTTATTAACAAAGAAGATACCTTTAGCATGACCCATTTTGCAATGATGGGGTTAAACGAAAAAAATTCCGGCGTTTATTACGATGATGATATTACAATTTCTAAAAATTTCAAAACTGCGGCGGAAAGAAAAAACGGAAATATTACGGTTATAAAAAGTCGATTACACGCTATGGGGCCCGTTAGGCTAACAAAGCATCTTGCTAAAAAAATGCTGATTTCCTACCACGACGGAACCTTTGCCTGGGGTGGAGAGGGGACCTTTTACTACCAGGTACCAAAACCGTTAAACTCAAAAATATCGCCGTTTTTAAGATCGGTTTATTACAATTCCGGAAGCAGATATTTGTATTTTCAATCGATTTCAACCTTTGTTTGGATGACAGTTATTCTTTTAAATTTTGCGGCCGTTTTTCAAAAGCGCAACGCACAGCCCAACCCAAAGCTTTGCGTGCTGTTTTTAAGCATTATTGGGCTTACAGCCTTTCAGTTGTTGTTTGAGGTGCGCGCCCGTTATTTGTACACCTATTTGCCAATTTACTGCATTATTGCTGTTTTTGGCTTAAAAAACTTTAATTGCCTTTGCGGCAAAGCGGTTAATACCGCAAAAAAACTTTTTAAAAAGAGGGCTTTGCAAAAATGAACCGATTAATCATTATTGTTCCCTGCTACAACGAGCAGGAGGTTTTACCCGAAACCACGCCGCAGCTGGTGCAGGTAGTGCAAGATTTAATTCAAAAGCAAAAAATTGCCGAAAACAGCGGTATTTTGCTGGTGAATGACGGCAGCCGCGACACTACCTGGCAAATTATTAAAGAGCAGCACCAAAAATACCCCTGCGTGTTTGGGTTAAACCTTGCCGGCAATGTTGGCCACCAAAACGCCCTTTTTGCCGGAATTGACACCATGAAAGACCGCTGCGATTTTTCTATTAGCATTGACGCCGACCTGCAGGACGACACCGCCGCTATTGAAAAAATGGTAGACGCCTACCTTAACGGTGCCGATATTGTTTA
>URRK01000257.1 GCA_900550315.1 uncultured Oscillospiraceae bacterium
CTTCATACTCCCCAAGCGAAAGGGTAATGGCGCAATCGGGGTATTCGGCGCGAATTTTTGCCGTAATACTGCAAATTTTTTCTACCGGCAAAACCCCCTCGCCCCCCTGCAGCACAAAGGTGCGAAATCCCAAGCGGTAGCCCTCGGCGCAGCACTGCAAAATTTGCTCGGGCGTTAAAAGGTAGCGGTCGCAATTTTTGTTTTTTTGCCGAATACCGCAGTAGTAACAGTTGTTTTTGCAAAGGTTGCCAATTTCTATTAACCCACGCACATAAACAGCCTTGCCGTAAATGCGGTGCCGCTGCTCGCGGGCGAGATCGGCGGCGTACTCGGCCAGCTCCGGCGTTTGGCCGGCCACCAGCGCTTTGTACTCCGGCAGAGTTAAGCGGTGCTCGCTTGCCAGGCGGGTAATACAGGCCTTTAAATTATTCATTGCCCGTAATGTTAGAATAAGCGGTTTTTACGCTAACGCCCTCAATGTTCCCAAGCTTGCCGGCCAAGGCGGCAATGGTATCCTGCGGGGCGTCTAACGCCACGCTAACAATGTGAATACCCTTTTCGCGGTACGGCAGGCCCATTCTGCCAATAATGTGCTCCCCGTACTCGTGCAGCACGGTGTTAAGCTTTTCGGCTGCCTGCAGCTGTTCTACAATAATGGCCATAACGGCTACTCTTGTTTGCATTTTAACGCTCCTTTAGCCGCGCCTTGGCGCAGCTTGTTGTAAAAATAAAAGGCGCACCCAACACGCAGGTGCACCCCAAAACCTTTTGGCTTGAACGCACCCTTTCACGCAGTAATAACTTAATGTTAGGATACCTTATGTACTAGTATTTTAACATAAATTCGGCCAATTGTCAATGCTAAAACGAATCCCAAAAACGGCAATTTTTGGTTTGCTTATGGGGCGTTGTTCCCTGTTTTGCAAAACAAATAGCACTTTAAGCAAAAGCCGTTACTACAGTTGCAAAAACAAGTGCCGGTTCTCGCTAAACATTAAATTTTTACAACATTATTGCAGCCTTTCCCGGCAAGTCAAAGTTTCTTTTGCGGCTAAAATGGCCCTTTCCTTAGTGTCATACATCCCCGTGGGTAAAACTTTTGCGGCCGGCGCCCAATAGTACACGCAATAATCGTCGTCAAAATCAAGCTCCATCATGCAATAGGTATATACATTGCTTCTGCAAAAAATTTCAATATAACAATCGCTGCTAATTTCTACGGTTTCAACCGCATCGGGGTCTTGGCTTTTCGGCAGCCTTGTGGTAAATACCCCCTTAGATTTATCAAACTGCCATATTGTAGAATATTCTGTTTTCTTGCCAAATGGGTTGATCCATCTCCCCGGGCCATACCAAGCGTTTTCTATACAATCATTTTTCCTTTCATTGCTATACAACAAAAGGGGTTTTTCTCTACTCAAAATTTTTCCTTTATAAAATAAAATGTGTTGAATTTTACACACAAACAAATTTGTTAAAAATATTTTTGCGTGCTCAATATAATCCCTTTCCCCATCTTAAAGCTTTGAGGATTGATTTTTAAAATGACAATGGCTCGTAAAATAGAACACTATAATTTCATTTTCAAACGCTTCAAAGCCCACTTTATTCTTGGCGTCTATGGTTACATGGTCAAACAAAAAACGGCGATTGTGCCAATTTTTGCTTTTAGATTTAATCTTTACAATAGAATTTTCAAGATACGGTTGTATTGCCTTTAATAAAATTGAGGTTGTTTCAAAATTCATTTTATCAGCGCTTTTTCGCTTTAGAGCCGATTATTCGTCAGCGCCCCCGTTGCAGTTTGAAGTATAAAAATTACTGCGCCACACAAAGTGCAATATCACTGCCAAGGCAATATTCCACACCGTAAAATAAAATATATCCTAATCTTTTTTATTTGTAAAGGGCCGATGATATACAGAACTGTGCTCGGCGTGATATTTTTGCCGACGCAAAAGTGATATTGTGCCGTTGGCACAGTGATATTATATTCGCCTTAACTACCTCGCTGTATTTGGTATCTGTTGATATCAGTGTATCCGCTGCCGGGGCAAAAGTGAAGAGTGCATAAGTGTGATATACACAGTATACATGGAATCCGGCAAAAAATTGTTGGGTTATGACCGAGAAATTGCTTATTTCTCAAAAACAGTCGCCAAGGAAAGAAATACGGCACAGCGGTTTTTATGCCCTCTGTGCCGTATTTGCGATGTTTCCGTGATGGTTCGTTAATTGTTACTTATCTTTGATTATTTGACGGAATGTCTTTTCCTCTTATCAAATACCGTTACACCTGTCAGAACACCGCCGCTGACGAACAGCAAGGCAGTCCACAGCATGAGGCTGCTTGTGTCGCCGGTCTGGGGAGACTTCGGCAGCTTAGCCGTTGCGGTGTCGGCTTTTTT
>URRK01000258.1 GCA_900550315.1 uncultured Oscillospiraceae bacterium
ATTAGTGAAATGCGCACCGGTGAGGGTAAAACCTTAGTGGCAACCCTGCCGGCCTACCTAAACGCTTTAAGCGGCAAAGGGGTACACATTGTAACGGTTAACGATTATTTAGCCAAGCGCGACTCGGAGTGGATGGGCAAGCTGTACAGCTTTTTAGGCCTTTCGGTAGGGTTGATTGTACACGGCATGAGCAATGAGGAAAAGCGTGAAGCTTATAATGCCGACATTACCTACTGCACCAATAATGAGCTGGGGTTTGACTATTTGCGCGACAACATGGTAATTTACAAAGAGGGCCGAGTGCAGCGCGGGCACAATTTTGCTATTGTGGACGAGGTAGACTCTATTTTAATTGACGAAGCGCGTACCCCGCTGATTATTTCCGGCAAGGGCGATGAATCTACCGATTTGTACCAGGCTGCCAACCGTTTTGCCCGCGGGCTGAAGATGGTAAAGGTAACCGAGACCGACGATAAAGCTACCGACGAGGAGCAGCATTTTGACGGCGATTATGTAGTAGACGAAAAAGCCAAAACCTGCACGCTAACGCCCGAGGGGGTTAAAAAAGCCGAACAGGCCTTTCATTTAGAGAATTTAAACGACCCCGAAAACCTAACCATTGCGCACCACATTAACCAGGCCATTCGCGCTTACGGCGTTATGAAGCGGGATGTTGACTATGTGGTAAAAGACGGCGAGGTTATTATTGTAGACGAATTTACCGGCCGTTTAATGTTTGGCCGCCGCTATAACGAGGGGCTGCACCAGGCAATTGAGGCGAAAGAGGGCGTTAAGATCGCCCACGAATCCCGCACGCTGGCTACCATAACCTTTCAAAACTTTTTTAGGCTTTACGGCAAGCTTTCGGGTATGACGGGCACCGCCGCTACCGAGGCCGCCGAGTTCCAGGAAATTTACAAGCTGGATGTTATTGAAATTCCTACCAACAAGCCGGTTATTCGTAACGACCGGCCGGATGTTGTTTACAAAACCGAGCGGGCCAAGTTTAACGCTGTTATTGAGCAAATTAAGGCCTGCCACGAAAAGGGCCAGCCTGTTTTGGTTGGTACGGTTACTATTGAAAAATCCGAGCTATTAAGCGGCATGCTGAAAAAAGCCGGCATTAAGCACAATGTGTTAAACGCCAAGCACCACGAAAAAGAGGCCGAAATTATTGCGCAGGCCGGCCAATTTGGCGTCGTTACCATTGCTACCAACATGGCGGGCCGCGGCACCGATATTATGCTGGGCGGCAACGCCGAGTATTTGGCTACCGCTGCCTTGCGCAAGGAGGGCTTTAGCGACGAAATTATTGCCGAGGCCACCGGCTACGCCGAAACCAAGGACGCCGACATTTTAACCGCCCGGCAAAAATACCACGATTTGTTAGAAAAATTTAAGGCCGAAATTGCGCCGGAGGCCGAAAAGGTGCGCGCTGCCGGCGGGCTGTTTATTATTGGCACCGAGCGGCACGAATCCCGCCGGATCGATAACCAGCTGCGCGGCCGTTCCGGCCGTCAGGGCGACCCGGGCGAAACCCGCTTTTATGTTTCGCTGGAGGATGACCTAATGCGCCTGTTTGGCGGCGACCGGGTAATTGCCATTATGAACACCCTAAAGGTGGATGAAAGCGTTCCGCTGGAAAACAAGTTCCTTTCCAGCTCTATTGAAACGGCCCAGGGCCGGGTAGAGGCCCGGAACTTTGCCATTCGTAAAAGCGTGCTGGAGTACGATGATGTTATGAACAAGCAGCGCGAGCTGATTTACCAGCAGCGCAACCAGGTGCTGGATGGCGAGGATTTAAAGGATACCGTTCGCAAAATGGTGGCCGAAAATATTAGCGACGCTACCGCGCAGTATTTAACCGACCCGGTTGTGCATGATAACTGGAACTTAGACGGCCTGCGCAACTACTTTTTGGGCTGGCTGCTAACGCCGGACGATCTGCACTATTCTACCGAAGAGCTGGCCAACACCTCGGTAGAGGAGGTTGCCGAGCAAATTACCAAAAAAGCCTACGATATTTTAGACCGCAAAGAAGCCGAATACGGCAGCGAGCTGATGCGTGAAATTGAGCGGGTAATGCTGCTGCGCACGGTAGATGAACACTGGATGGACCACATTGACGCCATGGATGAACTGCGTCAGGGCATGAATCTGCGCGCCTACGGCCAGCACAACCCCATTGTAGATTACCGCAACGAGGGCACCGATATGTTTAACGCAATGATCGATTCGGTGCGTGAACAAACCGCAAAACGGGTGTTAACGGCACGGGTACGCCGGCAGGAGGATGTTAAGCGCGAAAAGGTAGCCGAGGAGAGCGGCACCGGCGGCGACGGCACGGTGGACCGTACTGTGCGCGGTAAGGGTGTTGTAAGTAAAAACGCGCTT
>URRK01000259.1 GCA_900550315.1 uncultured Oscillospiraceae bacterium
ATCTTTTTACTTAAAATTGGGGCGTTAATTGAAAACGAGGGCTACGATGCCTGCTTGCAAAAATCTATTCCAAACCTGCGTATTCAAGGGGATAAAACCACCAACCCAGAGGTGCTGGATACCTACGAGTTGATTCACGCCGAGGCGGTGGAGGCGGGCAAGCCGGTGCCGGATGTTATGATTGATTTTGGCAAGGCGGCAAAAGCCTGCGGCATTGGCCAGCAGGGCCTTAGCGGCAAAATTTTAAACCGGCAGCACGGCCCCTTTATGCGCTACTGCTTTATTATTTCAGATATTCCGTTTGAGCCGGACGAAATTTTGCTCGAAGACATTCATATTTGCGACAACTGCGGCGAATGTATAAAGGCCTGCCCCGGCCACGCCATTGGCCCAAACGGGTTAGATACCTGGCAGTGCGCCGTTTACTACAAGGGCGCACACCGCTCGAACCCCTTTATGACGGAAAGCTTTTTAAAGGGCGACCCGGAGCGGAAAGCCGTTTTAAACGGTGAAAAACGCTTTAACAGCACCGAGGCACGAAAAATTTTTAAACAAATGGACTTTTTACCCAACACCCAGTGGGGCTACGCACCCTGCCTGTGCGGCAAAAAGTGTGACCTTGCCTGCTACCGCCACCTGCAGCAGCAAGCCGAAAAGGGGGGTAAGGCATGAATAACGCCGTAACCAAAATAGCAAAAGAAAATTTAGCCGACCTTGTAACCTTTGCCCCGCGGGAGCGTTTTGAGCCGACCGACCCCATTTTTAAAATTTTACCCGAAACCCAAACGGTTATTTGCCTTGGCTTTCGCGTTTTAAGGGGAATTTACCGCGGCACCGAGGAGGGCACCACCTACTACCAGTACACCACCATGGGGGTAGAAAATATGGAGGAGACCATTATGCCCATGGCACAGCTGCGGGTTGCCGCTTTTTTAGAGGAAAAGGGCTTTTTGGCCCTGCCCCAACGGCGCCACCAGCAAATTATGGCCGAGCCAAACAGCACCAACCCCGAGGTAGCCTACGACGCCGTGTACCGCGGCAAAAGCGCCGAGGTGCAGTTGGATTTTGAAAACACCGCCGTAAAATGCGGCCTTGGGGAAAAGGGCCTTAGCGGCGCCATTTTAACAAGCGATTTTGGCCCCTTTGTGCGGTACTGTTTTATTTTAACAACAGCAAAATTAAAGCCAACCCCGTTGCAGACCCCCTACCTGTGCAATGGCTGCCAAGAATGTGTAAAAGCCTGCCCCGGCAAAGCAATTTCAAAAAACGGCACGCGTGACCCATGGCAGTGCGCGGTTTATTATAACGGTGCAAACGGCACCAAAAACCCGTTTATGCCACCAGACGCCTTTGCCGACCTACCAGACCGCACCAGCATTATTACCGGGAACAAGCACTTAACGCCCGAGCAGGCCCGCAAGGTTTTAAATGAAATTTATTTTTACCCGCCGGCACAGCACGCCTACCAATGCTCTATTTGCGGGCGCGCCTGCGACACTGCCTGCTACATTCACTTAGAGCAAAATGGCCTGTTAAAACGCAAATTTAAAAAACCGTTTAGAACCCGTGAGCCCTGGCAGTTTTGTGCCGACGATTTTAAAACAGAATAACAGCATTTAAGCCAATTAAAAGCCAAAGCCAGCTAAATTCGGCAAGCTGCTGCTACCGAACCAAAGCTTTTTACAATGCTAAAAAACACCCGCCCTGTGCCAAACCGGCCAAGGCGGGTGTTATTCATTTTACAGCGAAAAAGCGCCTTTTAAAGCGGCAAATGCCAAACAAAATTTTTAGTTAAAATCGTAACCGGTATCTTCGTTAGAGCTTTGCTGCGGTTCATCTACCACAATATTCGTGTTGTAGTAAACAATAATCGAGGAATCTACGCTCACACTTTCCCCTAAATCGGGAGAGGTGGAAAGCACAACCTCCTCTTTCGTGGGGTTGCCCTTTTTCTCAATAAACTGAATGCTATCGGGGTCAAAGCCCATTTCCAACAAAGTAATATATGCCTCGGACCTTGTTTTGCCCTTTAGCTTTTTGGGCAGCGTAACCTTAGAGGAACCTAAGCTAACGGTAAGCTCTACCGGCGTAGCCTTAGAAGCGGCCGTGCCAACTGAAACCGATTGCCCGCAAATTTTGCCCTTTGGCACCTTGCTGTTGTACTCTTTTTTCACAACGCTGAACTTAAACCACTTTTGGTATTCCTCGTTGCTAAGCAGCGACGCAACCGTTTTTCCGGTAAAGTCTGGCACCGAATATTTGCTTTCGGTAGAGGAATTTCCAATGTCCCCCACCGAAACGGTACTGGTAACAAGGTCAGAGGAGGATGAGCTTTCGGCCTTTTTGCTGCGCCCGTTTTGCACAATAGCGGCAA
>URRK01000260.1 GCA_900550315.1 uncultured Oscillospiraceae bacterium
TATTGCCATGGCCGTAATATCGGCGTCAGCCGTTTTTCCGCTAAGGGCAAATCCGCCGTCTAACAGCTGCTGCCGAACAATTTCAACAATAATTTTGTCGCGGGTATCAAAGGCGTTGGCTGGCACCTCGTAACGCTTGCTGTCAAGCGTAATCAGGCCCCAAATCCAGCCGTTTATCCCCTGCCGGCCAAGCGGCGTTGTTTTTCCGCGGTCATAGGTGCCGTCGGCAATTAGGTTAATGCTTTGGCCGTTTTCGTCTTTGCCAATATTTGTAGGGTCGCCCCCCATTGCAAGAACCGCCAGCGCAATGCGGTGCCACTCGGTGGCCTTGGCGGCACTTAACTTGCCGGGCTGCCGGTAACGCTGCTCAATTTGGTCTTTAATAACGGCAAGATAACCGGCGTAATTGTCCCGAACGCCTAATCTACCAAGACCAATAGGATACCAATCTCCCGGCGTTGTGCCGGCCTGCTCCAAAAATTTGCTGTTGATCAGGTCGCCGCCCGCCGCAGCGCCAACATCACTTTTTTTCCAATCTATTATTCCGTTGGCAATAAGCAAAGCGTTTGGGGCAGTGCTGCTTTTTGTTGCGGCGCAAACGCCCAAAGAGCCACAAAGCACCGCCGCGGCAACGGTAAATAAGCTAATAATTTTTTTTAACATTTGTTGCCCGCCCTTTACGCTTTGTTCTTTCTGCTCTTTAATTTAAAGCACAAAACCGCAGCCCCCGCTAAAATAACAAGAACCAAAGCCGTAATGCCAACGGCCGGTAACACGGCGGCCTTGCCGCTGCTTAAACGGTCGGCTTCGGCCGAACTGTTGAACGCCGAATTGGCCGAATTACCACCAATTGCCGAGGTGCCGTTAATTGCAGAGGTTCCGTTTTCGGCCGAGGGCGTTGCAGTCGCGGAGCCTACTAAAGCAGAAGAAGCATTATTCCCTTTTGCGGCGGCGCCGGAGGTTGTTTCGGCGGCAGCATTGCCGCCGCGGCTTGCGCCCGAGCCGGCCGTAACCGCCGAACCCGGAGCAGCCAAAGCGCTGTTTAACGCCTTTACGGCACTGCCAACCTTACTTTGGCTTGCGTTAAGCTCGGCCATTACGGCCAGAGCGTTTTCGTACGCTTTTTGAACCTGGGGGCTTGCTTTGTTCCCCAAGGCAAGCGCCTTACAAATTGTTTTACTTAATTCATCCTTATTCGCAACCGCAAAGTACCCGCCCGTGGGTTGCGTTTCTACATTCGGAATCTCGGTGCCAACGGCTCCAAATCCGCCAATATCGGCGCCGTACCCCAGCGTGTACTGCACCCTTACCACATCTCCGTCTGACAAATAGCTGTCGGCAAAGCCAACATTGGGGAAGATGTGATTAACCGAATACATCCAACCCGAGCCGTTGGTAAAAGCAAATTCGCCCAAATAACCTACCCAGTTTTTTTGGTAATCTGCCGGGTCGTAAAAGGTCATGGTATCTTTTAAATGCGGCACCAGCACAGCGGGTATTTTTGGGGAAAGGTTTAGCTTTTTAGCGCCGGTTGGCGTTCCGCTTTTTTTGTAGCTGTTGTATTTTTCACCGGTAGCGGTTCCGCTTGCAATGTAAGCTAAATAAAAGGATGATTTTACCGTGCCGCCGTAATACCCGACATAGCCGTTGTGGTGCAGCAGCCTTACCAATTGCTCGGCGGCTGTTTCCCCCTCGTAAATTGGCTGTTTTACCGGAGCAATTAGGTAACCGCAGCCAATGGTAAAAAGCTCAACGCTCCAAACGGCCGTGCCAATGGCTTCGCCCGGTTTTGCCTTTTGGTAGGTAATATGGTAGGTTTGCGTTACTCTTTTTCCGCCGTCGGCGCTGGCAGAAACCGTAACAATATTTTGGCCTATTTTGGTAAACACCAGGGTGTAGCTGGTTTTTTCGTTGTCGTCCCAGGTTGGTTCAACCTTTTGGCCATTTAGCTTAACGGTTGCCTTAATTTTTTTGCCGGCAGCATTTTTTGCCCAAACATCAAAGTTTTTTTTGCTGCCGCGCTGCAGCAAATTATCGCTGAGCGTAGTGGTTACGGTAGGTCCGGCCGCTGCGCCAACGCTGCCGGAAGCCGGCAAAAGCAGGCTAAAAACCGTTACAACGCTAAGAATTAGGCTGATCCATTTTTTTCTCATTTAAATCTGTTTCCCCCTAAAGCAGAGGTAGAGATGCGGCAAAATGCCGCATCTCTTAAGTTTTAATTATTACACCATTACCGTGCTTTTTTCTTTTTTAAAGTAAGGGCAGCCCCAAAAAGGCTTAACACCAACGCAAAAGCCACCGGCGCCGGGTTAGAAGAATCCCCGGTTTTTGGGGAGCGGTCGGCAG
>URRK01000261.1 GCA_900550315.1 uncultured Oscillospiraceae bacterium
CGGTTGTTTGAGGTGCAGCCGCACCGCCCGAACGGCGCAAAGGTGAATTTAGATATTGCCGTAGACCAAACCGTGACCGAACCGGCGCCAAACGCTGAGAATAAGCCTGCCGGCGAAGAAACGCCAAGCGTCCCGTCCAATAACGATTCACCGGCCCCTGCGGCTGAACCAAGCGCCGCAATCAGTTCGGGCGGGCAAGGCTTGCCGCCGCAAAACGCCAACAGCGGGGAAGGGGCAGAGCCACGCTCGGCAGAGGGCCCGGCCAACGCAACGCTCCAAACCAACGAGCTGAATTTTAATCACCTAAGGTATGTTGGTCAGGCGTTCGATACTTACATTTTAGTCAGCTTAGAAAATACATTGTATTTTATTGATAAACACGCCGCGCACGAGCGCATGAATTTTGAAAAGCTAAAGGCGGCGCGGCAGGTAAACCCGCAGCTGCTGTTAGAGCCAGTGGCGGTAAATTTGCTGCCGCAGGAGCACGCCGCCGTTTTAGAGCGGCAAGGCGAGCTGAAAAGCTACGGTGTAGAGGTAGAGGATTTTGGCAACGGCGCCGTGCTGGTTCGCGCCGTTCCAAGCGAGCTTTCGGGTGTAGATGTGCCAACGCTAATGAGCGAAATTGCCGGCAATATTTTAGAAAAATCTACCTGCGAAAGCGACCGTACCAACGCCATTTTGCATAGCATTGCCTGCAAGGCCGCCATTAAAGCGGGCGACTACACCTCGGTAACCGAGCAGCTGGAGCTTGCCAAAGCGGTGCTGAGCCGGAACGATTTAATGTACTGCCCGCACGGCCGGCCTATTGCCTTTAAGCTAACCCGGCAAGAGCTGGAAAAGCAGTTTGGCAGGCTGGTGTAATGGGGGAAAAATTAAAGCCGGTTGTTTACATTGTTGGGCCAACCGCCGGCGGTAAAACGGCCCTTTCGGTGCAGTTGGCGCAGCGTTTTGGCGGCGAAATTATTTGCGGCGATTCTATGCAGATCTACCGCAATATGCCTATTGCAACCGCCGCCCCAACCAAAAGTGAAAAGGCCGCCGTGCCGCACCGGCTGTTTGAGTTTTTAAGCCCGGCCGAGGGGTACAGCGTTTCGCGCTATGTTGCCGACGCCAAGCGGGAAATTAACGCCGTACATGCGGCAGGGCACCTGCCCTTTGTGGTAGGCGGAACCGGGCTGTATATTCAAAGCCTGGCCGAAAATGTTCAATTTGGTCAAGAGGGGCAAAACGGGGCCGTTCGGGCGCACCTGCAAAGCCAGGCGCTGCAAAACGGCACGGCTCCCCTTTACGCCCGCCTGCAGCAGTGCGACCCGGCCGCGGCCGAAAAAATTAACCCGAACGACCAAAAACGCATTATTCGCGCGTTAGAGGTTTTTGAAA
Organism: uncultured Oscillospiraceae bacterium; assembly: GCA_900550315.1. Lineage (GTDB taxonomy): Bacteria > Bacillota > Clostridia > Oscillospirales > Acutalibacteraceae > UMGS1279. The sequence continues at coordinate 1,381 of URRK01000261.1, forward strand.
CAACCGGCGAGCGCATCAGCGAGCGTGCCGCCCGCTCTAAGGCGGCGGGGCAGCTGTACCGCAACCTTGTAATTGGCGTTTTTTTTAAAAACCGCGAGCTGCTTTACAGCCGCATTAATGCTAGGGTAGAGCAAATGCTGCAAAACGGCCTGCTGCAAGAGGCTGCCGCTGCCGGCAAGGCCGGCCCTACTGCCTGCCAGGCCATTGGCCACAAAGAGCTTTTGGCCGCCCTGCAGGGGCAGGAGGAGCTAAGCACCGCCGTTGAGCGGCTAAAGCAGCAAACCCGGCGCTATGCCAAGCGGCAAATTACCTGGTTTTCTAAAATGCCGGGGCTGCACCCAATTTACATGGACGAAAGTCCTGACCCGTTTTTGCAGGCTGCCGCATTGGTAGGGGATTTTTTAAAGGAGGAAAACGAAGCCCGTGAGCCCTAAAGCAAAAAAGTTTTGGCAGGTGTGCCTTGTTTTGCTGGTGCTAACCTTTTTCGGTTACCAGCTGTACGCCTCCGTTTACAAGCCTATTACCACGGCCACGGCCGTTTCCTACAGCACTTACGACGGCATTGGCATTACCGGCTATTTTGTACGGGACGAGGTGCTGGTGCAAAACAGCGCCAACGGCGCGGTGCGTTATGTGGTAAGCGAGGGCGAAAAGGTTTCTAAGGGCGGTGTGATTGCCGAGGTTTACCAAAACGCCGCGGCTGCCGCCAGCGTTACCCAAGCGGCCGATCTGCGCCAGCAAATTGAAACCTTAGAGGCCATGAATTCGGTTACCGACCCCTCGGCGGTAGATTTAGACACGCTGAACAACCGTATTCGCACCGCATATATCTCGCTGCTGAACCGTACCGATAACGGCAGCCTGCAGGAGGCCGCAGCCGCCGCCGAGGAGCTGCGAAGCATAATGAATAAAAAGCAAATTGTTACCGGCGGGGTTACGGGGTTTGATGCGCTGCTA
>URRK01000262.1 GCA_900550315.1 uncultured Oscillospiraceae bacterium
ACTTGCCAAACCGGCCGCTGCGCACCACTAAATTGCGGCCGCAAAGCTCGCATTTTTCGTCGGTTTCAACCTCCGGAACTTTAATGCGTTTGCCCTCCAATGCGGTTTCGGCCGCGTGCAGGTCGTTTTCAAAGTCGGTGTAAAATCCGGCAATAATGGTTTTCCAGGGCAGGGTACCCTTTTCAACCTTATCTAAACTTTCTTCCATTCCGGCGGTAAATTTAACATCTACAATTTTTTCAAAATAATCTTGCATTAGGTCGGTAATAACCTTGCCCAGCGGCGTAGGCACCAGCGCCTTTTGCTGCCGCTCAATATACGCACGGTTTAAAATGTTGCTAATAATTGGTGCGTAGGTAGAGGGGCGGCCAATTCCGTTTTCATCCAGCGCTTTAATTAAAGTTGGCTCGCTGTAACGGGCGGGCGGCTGGGTAAAATGCTGCTTGGGTTCAAAGTCCCTGGGGGCAACGGCGTCGCCCTCGGAAAGGGGCGGCAGCGCGTCGGTTTTTTCATCCTCATCATCGTCCCGCCCCTCTTGGTACAAAACGGTGTAGCCGTTAAACACCTGCTTAGTATCGCTGGCCTTAAACAAATAGTTTTGCGAGGCAATTTCAACCGTTGTAACCTCGTAAAGGCTAACCGCCATTAAGCTGGCAATAAAGCGGGACCAAATTAACCGGTACAGCGCAAACTGGTCGCGGTTCAGCGCCCCTTTTACCTGCTCGGGCGAAAGGTCTATCATAGTGGGGCGAATGGCCTCGTGTGCGTCCTGCGCCGAAGCTTTGCTTTTAAAATACCGCGGTTTTTCGGGCAGGTAATTTTGCCCGTAGGTGTTGGTAATGTAGCTGGCGGCGGCGGCGCGGGCCTCCTCCGAAATACGCAAAGAATCGGTTCTCATGTAGGTAATTAAACCCGTAACGCCAAGCCCCTCCAGCTCAACGCCCTCATACAGCTGCTGCGCAACCATCATAGTGCGCTGGCCGGTAAAATTAAGCTTACGGGCGGCCTCCTGCTGCAGGGTAGAGGTTGTAAAGGGGGGCGCCGGCTGCACCCTTTTTTGTTTTTCTTTAACCGTGGCAACACGAAAATCTGCGGTTTTTAGCTCGGTTACAACCTTGCTTGTTTGTTCCCCGTTTTGTAAGGCCAGCTTTTTGCCGGCAGCTGTGCCGTAAAAATGGGCGGTAAAGGCTTTTTCGCCCTTTAAAAAGGTGCCATCAACGGTCCAATACTCCTCGGGCTTAAAGGCCTCAATTTCCCGTTCTCTGTCTACAATCAGGCGCAGCGCAACCGACTGCACCCGACCGGCCGAAAGCCCGCGCTTTACCTTTTTCCACAAAAAGGGGCTTAGCTCGTAGCCAACAATGCGGTCTAACACCCGGCGCGCCTGCTGGGCGTCTACCAGGTTCATATCTAACGCGCGCGGCTGCTTCATACCGGCGGTTACGCCGCTTTTGGTAATTTCGTTAAAGCAAACGCGGTTTTTATCGGCCGGGTCCAGCCCCAAAAGGTGAGCCAAATGCCAAGAGATCGCCTCGCCCTCCCGGTCCGGGTCGGTGGCAAGGTAAACCTTGTCGGCCTTTTTGGCGGCCGCACGCAGCTCGGAAATAACCTCTTTTTTATCGGCCATGTTCATATATTTCGGCTCAAAATCGTGCTCGAAATCTACCCCGATTTTAGATTTTGGCAGGTCGCGAACATGACCCTTGGAGGCCATGACCTGATACCCGCTGCCCAAATATTTTTTAATGCTTTTAATTTTAGAGGGGGACTCTACAATAATCAGTTTGGACAAAGCAATAACCATCCTTTCGGTTTACGGCCGACGCACGCCGCCGGCACAATCTATAAATGAAAAACTTAATGTTTATTATAAGGCAATTTAAAAGGCTTTATTGTTCTAAAAGTTCGTACCGCCCAACAGGAACGGCGCGAATACAGCCCATAAGTTCCAGCTCGCTGAGCGCAATAATTAACTCGCTGCCCTTTACACCGGCGCGTTCGCTTAATACATCTGTTAGCTCCACCCGGTTTTGAAAGGCCGAAAGCACTGTCGCTGCTGCGCAAGACAGCCCAGATGGCACCGCCACGCGCCCTACCGGATGCTGTGCCGTTAAAACAGGCCCATTTTTGGGCCGGGAGCTTTTTTCTTGCTTTAAACCGTTTTGGGGCTGGGATCCTTTTTCGTTTACGGAACCCTTTTGCGGCAAGGGGGTTGCCTGCTCGCCGCCGGGCCGGGCCGGCTCTTTGCCGTTTTCAACGCGGCTTTGGGGTGGTGTTAGCGCCTCCCCTTTAGCGGCACGGGCACCGCCTTTTTTGGCCCGCAGC
>URRK01000263.1 GCA_900550315.1 uncultured Oscillospiraceae bacterium
CGTCGACGAGCTCGATGAAGTGGTGCATGAAAGCGTGAGCGCGCACCGCATCGCCTCCGAGGGCCTTCTCTCCTTCGGAGCCGAGGCGCTGGCTCCGCGCATCGAGCTGGTCATCGACCACCACGGCAGCAATTCGCTTCCCTGCGAAAACCGCATCGTGCTTGCCGACCGCGCAGCCTGCGGCGAGATCGTCTATGCGCTGCTGCTGGAGCTTGGCGCACCGGTCAGCAAGGAAACGGCGGAGGCGCTCTATGTCGCCATTTCCACTGACACCGGCTGCTTCAAATATTCCAACGTCACCGGCAATACGCTCCGCGTGGCGGCGGAGCTGATTGACCTCGGCGCGGATGTCGCGCCGATCAACAAGATCTTCTTTGACACCAAGACCTTCGCCCGCCTGAAGCTGGAGGCGCGCCTGACGGCCGGCATCGAGCTTTACGCAGGCGGCATGGTCGGGCTTTGCACGCTCCCGCAGCGCTGGATCGACGAGCTTTCGATCTCGGAGGACGATATCGACTCCATTTCCGGCTTCGCGCGCTCGATCGAGGGCGTGGAGATCGGAATTATGATCCGCGAGGTCGAGGGTGGCATGGGCAAGCTCTCCCTTCGCACCAGCCCGCGCTATGACGCCTGCGCGCTGTGCCAGCAGCTTGGCGGCGGCGGTGCGGTAAGTGTTTTCGCTGTTTACAATTAAGGTAAGGGTAAGCGGCTTTTTTTGGCGGGTTAGGTAAAGGCCGCTGCTGTTTTTTTCGGTGTAGCCGGCAAGGGTTAGGTTTTGCGCGGCAATTTCAAGGTTTTGCTGTTTTTCAATGGTCTGGCGGTTTTGCACCGGTGCCCAATTTTCGGGGAATAGGCCAACCGCCGGCTGGGCTTTGCTGTAATAGGCCTCGCGGCAAAGCTTTTCGCGCCCAAGAGCGGCGCTTACGGCCTGCCGCAAATAAACATTTTGCAGTGCGCCGGCCGGGTTTACGCCTAAAAACACCAAATGATTTTGGGGAACATTTTTGGCTGTGCCGTTCATTTTAGGAATATTGCTGGAGGAAAGCTCGGTATAGTAAAGGTCTACCATTTGGGATTCCACAGCCTCTAAAACCGATTCGTCATCCGGGCAATCTACCGTTTGGATTTTAGAAACCTTTGGCGCCTCCCCGTAGTAGCCGGGGCTTGCGGTAAGCTCGGCCGAGCTTTCGTTAAAAATATAGCGGCCGCAGCCAATGGGCGGCAGAGATTTATTATCGTTATTTTTTAGGTTGTCGGACCCCGATTTAATGATTGGAAAGGTTAAAAGGTTTAAACAGTAGGGGTCGTTGCGGGTTAGGGTAAAACGCACGCCGTTTTCCTCGGCGGCAGCCTTGCTAACGGTGCTTAAAGCGGCGGCGTACTTGGTGGCAGAGCTTTTGGCCTTTTCAAACGAAAAAACAACATCGGCCGGGGTTACGGCAGAACCGTTGGAAAACTTGGCGTTTTTAAGGGTTACCGTGCAGGTATTGCCCTGCACCTTGGCGCCGCTTGCCAGGCAGGCAACGGGGTTGTACGCGGTATCCAGCTTGTAAAGCGGATCAAACAGTAGCTGGCAAACAATGCGGTTTTGCAAAGTTGAGCAGTTGTAGGGGTTTAAGGTATCTTTGCTGCTGTAAAGCACCCGCATACTGCCGGGGAGCGCGGTGGCGGAGCTTTCGGTAAACTGGGAATTGGTTGAGGAGGTGTTGGTTGTGCCGCAGCCGCAAAGCAGCAGGGCAAGGGCAAGCAGCAAAGCCAACGCTTTTGCGGTTCTCATATTCCACCTCCGGCATGATAATTCAACTTATTATACACCATAGGCTTAAAATATTCAACACAAATTTTTAAAATTAAGGCGGGGCGGCGGGTGTCGGCGGGTTTGGCGCCGCTTTTAGCGCACGGTAATTTGCTGCGCCGAAAGGCATTTGCCGGTTTTGTGGTCTACCTTAAAAACGCAGCCGTTTAGGTAGGCGGGGCCGGCGGCATTTTTAAAGCGAACCGGCATTTTGCTGCGCATTTTTTGAATAATAATTTCTTTTTCTACCCCTAAAACCGATTGCTCTACGCCGGTCATGCCAAGGTCGGTAATGTAGCCGGTTCCGTTTGGCAGCACGCAGGCGTCGGCCGTTGCCACATGGGTGTGGGTGCCAAAAACGGCGATTACTTTGCCGTCTAAATAAAAGCCCAAAGCCCGTTTTTCCGAGGTAGCCTCGGCGTGAAAATCTACAAAAATGTTGGCAATGCCTTGTTCTTTCAGCTCGGCTATTAGGGCGTCGGCTGTTTGAAAGGGGCAGGCCTGGCTCTCTAAGTAAAC
>URRK01000264.1 GCA_900550315.1 uncultured Oscillospiraceae bacterium
TAGCCTCCACCCGGTACCCCAAGCGGCGGACCACCTGCAAAGCCTGGGTTCCAATCGAACCGGTGGAACCCAAAATGGTAATTCTTTTCTGCTCCATATGCGGATCCTCCAAAAGACTGTCAGACAATCGGGAACAGCCGGATAAATAAAACCAAAAAAGGCAAGACAAAGAAAACGCTATCAAACCGGTCCATAATTCCGCCGTGGCCGGGAATTAGGCTGCCGTAATCCTTAACGCCGCACTGGCGCTTAATTAACGAAGCCGAAAGATCCCCCAACACGCCCAGCAGCGTAAACACCGGGGCCGCACAAAGCACTGCGACAAAGTTCACGGTGTAGTGCAGGGCGTTACTGTAAATAAGGCACACTACAAGCGCCCCCAAAAGGCCCCAAACAAGGCCGCCAAAAAAGCCCTCCCAGGTTTTTTTGGGGCTAATAACCGGGGCCATTTTGTGCTTACCGAAAAACACCCCGGTAAAGTAGGCTCCGGTATCGGCCACGGCCGAAAACATTAACACCAACAAAATGTAAAACAGGCCGCCGTTACCGTGCTGCACCACCCTTACAAGGTAAGCCAAGGCGCCGGGCAGCAGCAGCGGAAAGGCAAGCGCGGCGGCCAAGGCGGTTACGGTAATCCTGCTGTGCCCTTTAAGCGCCAAAGCAAAGGTTATAATAAGGTAACCGGTGTAAACCCCGAAAAGGGGCAGTTTTAGGTAACCGCAAAGCACAAAAGGCACCACGGCGGCAAAAAGCATAGCCGCTGCAATAAGGGGTTTGTACGCGGTTATTTTTGTATCAAACAGCATTTCGTAAACCGCAACAACGCTAAGTGCCGCTGCCGCAATGCAAAGGCTAACGGGCACGCAAAATTGCAGCGCCAGCAGGCCGGCAGCAACGGCAATTACAACGGCTGCCGAAATTATTCTTGTTTTCATGTTAAAACCTCCGTTCAACTAAGGGTGGCAAAGCCGCTTAAAAAACAAAATTTTGCCAAAAGCCTTGCTGAATTTTTTAAGCGAACCGATACCCTTACAAACAAAGCGGCTTAGACGCCGCCAAAACGGCGGTTGCGCTCCGCGTAGCTTTGCAGGGCTTTTTCTAAGTGGCGGGGCTTAAAATCCGGCCACAAAACATCTGAAAACCAAAGCTCGGCGTAGGCCGACTGCCAGGTTAAAAAATTTGAAAGCCGCAGTTCGCCGCTGGGGCGAATTATTAAATCGGGATCCGGCTGGCCGGCCGTATCTAACAAATTTGAAAGGTACTGCTCGGTAAGCTGCTCCGTTAATAACGCACCGCTTTGCACCTGCTTGGCGGCCTTTTGTACGGCGCGAATAATTTCGTTTCGGCCGCCGTAGTTAATGGCAAGGTTTAGCACCAGGCCGGTAGCGTTTTTTGAAAGCTCCTCGGCATTTAGCATAAGCTGCTGAATATCCTGCGGCAGACCAAAGCGGTCGCCAATAAAGCGCAGCACAATATTTTCCTTTGTAAAATTGGTAACATCCCGCAAATAGTCCCGCAAAAGGTTCATAAGCGCCTCAACCTCGGCGGCGGGGCGGTTCCAATTTTCGGTAGAAAAAGCGTAAACGGTTAAATACCGAATTCCAATGCTGTTGCAGTAACGGGCAATGGTTTTAAAATTTTTAGCCCCGGCGCTGTGCCCTACCGAGCGCGGCAGCGCGCGTTTTTTAGCCCAGCGGCCGTTGCCGTCCATAATAATGGCAATATGTTTTGGTAAAATTTTGTGTTCGGTTTTTTTTAAAAGCATATCATCCCGCCCTAATGTTCAAAGAAAGCAGCAGGAAAAATAGCTTTCCCGCTGCATTTTGAGTGCCGTTTGCGGCAATTTAAATTGAAAGAATTTCTTTTTCCTTGGCCTCGGTAAGCTCGTCGGCCTCTTTGCAAAATTTGTCGGTCAGGGTTTGAATTTTCTTTTCGGCGTTTGCCAAATCGTCCTCGGTAATTTCGTTATTTTTCTTTTTGGCTTTGGCTTTTTCCATGGCGTCACGACGAATAGAGCGAAGAGCTACCTTTGCGTCCTCCCCCATTTTTTTAACATCGCGGGTCAAGTCGCGGCGGCGCTCCTCGGTCAAGGCCGGAAAAACAAGACGAATAACTTTACCGTCGTTTTGCGGGTTAATGCCGATATCAGAGCCCAGGATCGCCTTTTCAATTGCCTTTAAAACACTGGCGTCCCAAGGCTGGATGGCGAGCAGACGGGGTTCCGGGGAGGAAATGGACGCAACCTGCGCGATTTCCTGTTTGGACTCAATCGGCTTGGACATCGCGCTCAGAGACGCAACGGCCGCATC
>URRK01000265.1 GCA_900550315.1 uncultured Oscillospiraceae bacterium
TGTGCCGCGGTACTAAAAATATAAAGGAGGCAAAAATAATTGCGCAAAAAAATTAAAAAATGCTTTATAAAGCCGCTGTTTGCCCTGTGCAGTTTAACGGTCGCTGTGCTGTTTGCCGGTGTGCTTTACCTGCAAAGCTACTTGCCTGCTAATTATTATGTGTATGAGGGCAGCAGTCTTTCGGTTCAAGGGCCGGTTCCCCTTAGCTGTGAAAAATCGGCTTTGGCAGCGCCGGTGGAAAACACGCTGGGCGCGCAAAGCTACACGGTAAACCTAAAAGCGTTTGGCGTTATTCCCGTAAAATCGGCCGCTGTTCAGGTAATTAACAACCGCAAGGTAAAGGTTTTGGGCACCGGCTTTGGCATTAAAATTTACACTGCCGGCGTTATGGTAGTTAAGTTAGATACGGTAGATACCGAACGCGGGCAGGTAGATGTTGCCGGGCGTGCCGGCGTAAAATTGGGGGATGTTATTTTAAAAATTAACGGACAAGCCGTTGGCAGCAACGAGCAGGTTGCCGCAATGATTGAAAAAAGCGGCGGCGACCTCTTAAAGCTTACCCTACAGCGGAACGGTAAAACCATGCAGGTAACCGTTGTGCCGGAGCTTTCTTACGCTTCGGGAAAATATAAAGCCGGCATTTGGGTGCGGGACAGCAGCGCCGGCATTGGCACCCTAACCTTTTACAGCCCGGGTTACTCGGTTGTTTGCGGGCTGGGGCACGGCGTTTACGATACCGACACCGCCGAGCTTTTAACAGTAAACAGCGGCGAGCTGGTGAACGCCCGAATTGTTGCCGTTAAAAAGGGCATAGACGGCTGCCCCGGCCAGCTGGAGGGCGTTTTTGAGGAATCTGCGCTTGGCAGTATGCTAACTAATTGCGAAACCGGCGTTTACGCCAGTTATTCGAATCCGGCAGAACCAAGCGAATTAAAAGAAATTGCCCTAAAGCAGCAGGTGCAGCCGGGTAAGGCCCAAATTTTGTGCACGGTAGATGAGGGTGCGCCGCAGCTTTACGACTGCGTTTTAGAAAAGGTTACCTACAACAACCAAAAAACCAAAAATATGGTGGTGCGGGTAACCGATAAAGCTCTGCTGCAAAAAACCGGGGGCATTGTGCAGGGCATGAGCGGCAGCCCCATTTTGCAAAACGGCAAGCTGGTTGGCGCCGTTACCCACGTTTTGGTAGACGACCCGACTACCGGCTACGGCATTTTTGCTGAAAATATGTTAGAAACAGTTAAATCCGCCGCAAAGCAAAGCAGCAATAAAGCTTCGTAACCCCGCAATAGTATTTTACCGTAAAAAGCCAAACAACCGCAATAACTCTGAGCAGTTTGCGGTTGTTTGGTTAAAATTTTAAATTGTTACATCACGGCTGGTAATTTCAGGGCCAAAACTTAAATCATCCAAGGCCTCTTTGGGAACAACATTGTAACGCCAGGAGGTTTTTGTGCCTTTTATTGTTATTATTCCGTTTGGCGTTATTTTAATAACGGCGCTTAGCGGGTCATTAAAAAAGTAGGTGTGTTTGCCCATGCTTAAATCTGTTAAATTGCGTTGAAAGGTTTTCACCGGTGTGCCGGTTTTGTCATAGTCAGTATAAGTAAAGGTTTGCCCCTCTTTATAATGCTGCTCATTATTTAAACGCCAAACACCGTTAAAAACCGAGTGAATATCTAAATATAATACATGGTCTACTACCGCAGCATGATTTTGATGATAGTGCCCATTTATAGCCAGCATAACGGTTTTGGGTGTTTTAGCGTTAGCAGCTTTAAATAATGCTTGTACTTTTTTCCAATCCTGCGAGGAATTCCAAACCCCGGAAAATCCGGCGTGGCTTACTACAATGCAGGAAAGATGCTTTTCAGCTGCATCTAATAACACATTTTCCAGCCATGCAAGTTGAATATCACCTAAACAATCACCGTAGATATTGCCTTTGGGCGGGCCGTAACTTGGGGAAGGATTATGTTCCCAAAGCTTGTTTTGCGGGTTGTAAGAGTAATTCGTATCGGTACAAATTATTCTAAAACCTTTTGTGTCAAAATAATAATAAGCAATTAAACCGTCTTCAATTTTTTCGCTTGGCGTACCCCATACAACATGATCGGCACAATTTGTTAGCATTGGCGTTACTGTTTGCATGCAGTTGTTTTTGCCTTCAAGTTCATGATTACCATAAATACCGTAAACCGGCAAATGGTATTGATTTTGTAAAAAAGCCTTGGTAAGTTCCGGAGAACCAAAATAATCATTACAGAGATCTCCGCTGTGCAGCA
>URRK01000266.1 GCA_900550315.1 uncultured Oscillospiraceae bacterium
TAGACGAGGAAAATGCCCTGGCCGCTGCTAAGGCTGCCGATGAAAAGCTGCAGCAGGGGGGTGCCGCGCCGCTGTGCGGTATTCCGCTTGCGGTAAAGGATAATATTTGTACCAAGGGCCTGCGCACCACCTGCGCCTCTAAAATGCTGGAGCATTTTGTGCCCCCGTACAATGCAACGGTAATCAACCGTTTGCAGCAGCAAAACGCCGTTATTTTGGCAAAAGCGAATATGGATGAATTTGCAATGGGCGGCTCCTCCCAAACCTCTTACTTTGGCGGGGTACGCAACCCGTTTGATGTTACCCGTGTTACGGGCGGTTCCTCCGGCGGGTCGGCGGCGGCGGTTGCCGCGGCAATGTGCCCGGCGGCCTTAGGGTCCGATACCGGCGGTTCTATTCGCCAGCCCTCGGCCTTTTGCGGGGTTACCGGCTTAAAGCCAACCTACGGTACGGTTTCGCGGTACGGGTTAATTGCCTTTGCCTCGTCGTTAGACCAAATTGGCCCCATTGCCAACAGTGCGGCCGATTGCGCCCTGCTGCTAAACGCCATTGCCGGCCCGGATGAAAACGACGCAACCGCTAAAAATCAGCCTGTGCCGGATTATACCGCCCTTATTGGCAGCAGCCTAAAGGGCAAAACAATTGGTCTGCCAAAAGAGTTTTTTGCCGCCGGGCTGGATGACAGCGTAAAACAGGCAGTTTTAGCGGCAGCCGAGTTTTACAAAGCGCAGGGCTGCAAGGTTCAAGAGGTTTCGCTGCCCAGCTTAAAGTACGCCGTTGCTGCCTATTACCTTATCTCCTCGGCCGAGGCGGCCAGCAACCTTTCAAGGTTTGACGGCATTAAATACGGCCACCGTAGCGAGGTTGGCCGCACCTACAACGATCTGATTAAAAATTCCCGCCGCGAAGGCTTTGGGGAGGAGGTTAAGCGCCGCATTATGCTGGGCAACTACGCGCTTTCCAGCGGATATTACGACGCTTACTACAACAAGGCCGTGCAAATTCGCGGCAAATTAAAAGCCGAATACGACGCTATTTTAAAAAATTGCGATTGCATTTTAACCCCAACCGCGCCAACCCCCGCCTACAAAATTGGCCTGCAGGAGAATGACCCGGTTAAAATGTACTCGGCCGATATTTGCACCGTTACGGCAAACATCTCCGGTCTGCCGGCCATTTCTACAACCTGCGGATACAGTGAAAACGGCCTGCCAATTGGCATGAGCATTACCGGGCGCGCCTTTGCCGAGGCCGAAATTATTGCCGTGGCCGACGCCTTTGAAAAATCTTTTGTTAGCAGGAGGGCCGAAGTATGAAATATACTACCGTAATCGGGTTAGAAATTCACGCCGAAATGTTAACAAAGTCTAAGGTTTTTTGCAGCTGTGATGCCAGCTTTGGCGGGGAGGAAAATACCCGAGTTTGCCCCCGCTGCTCCGGTATGCCGGGCACGCTGCCGGTGTTTAACCGCGGCGCGGCCGAGTTAGCCGTTAAGGCCGGTTTGGCCCTTGGCTGCCAAATTAACCGTTACAGCGCGTTTGACCGCAAAAATTACTTTTACCCCGACCTGCCAAAGGCCTACCAAATTACCCAGTTTGCGCACCCCATTTGCGTAAACGGCGGGGTAGACATTGGCGGAAAAACTATTCGCATTAACCGTATTCATATAGAAGAAGACGCCGGCAAGCTGGTGCATGATGAAAGCGAAAATGTTTCGTTAGCCGATTATAACCGCTGCGGAATTCCGCTGATCGAAATTGTTACCGAGCCGGATATTCGCAGTGCCGAGGAGGCCCGCGCGTTTGTAGAGCAGGTTGCGCTGCGGCTGAAGTACGCCGGAGTTAGCGATTCTAAAATGGAGCAGGGCTCTTTGCGGAGCCGCCGGTATTCCTTTTTTTATTTTATCACTTCGCATATTCATGTCCTCCTTTATTTATTGTTTTTTTATTATAACATGTCTGCTGTCTTATGTCAAGTATATTGTCTGCCCTATTTTCGTTATCCTGTAAACTTATTTTGAATTAGCGGCGAAACGCAACAAAAAAGGCGTAGCCAAAATTGACCACGCCATTTTTAGGTTTTACATCCTTAAACAATTTTATTCTGTTTTTTCTAACCCTAACCGCTCTATCGCATGAAGAATGTGTATCCGCATAGCGTTTCTTGCGCCCTCTGCATTTCTGCTTTTCATAAAATTCATAAGTATCCTGTGATCCGTAACCGTATCCTCTGATGCAACTTTCTTCTTCTTTGACAAGGTTAAGATCGGAAG
>URRK01000267.1 GCA_900550315.1 uncultured Oscillospiraceae bacterium
TAACGCATCACCGTTAAAATAACCAGTGATGCGTTAAATTTTTTGCTGTAAATGGTGCCCCGGTGCGAAAGCTGATACGAAATAAAAATAAATATACCCAAAACCGCAGCAGCCGCTATATTCATTAAAATTTGCTGCCAGGTCATATCGCTGGGGTTGGTAAAAAGGCTGTAAATTTTTTCTTTCATAGTCAATACTCCTAACTTCTGGTTTGGTAGCCGTTTTGGCGCGCCAGCACATACTTGCTTACCGAAAGCTCGCTGCGGTCTACCGGGTTTAGCAGTTGCTTTATGTATTCCAGCAAAAAGCCGTTAAATTTAACCTCCAGCACCACGCTGTACGGGTCCAGCACCGGGTTCATATTTAAATTTTCGCTAAATAGGTCAAAGCAGCTTTCGGTAGAAACAATTTGGTTATCAAAGGTTACCCTTATTTTGTTCTCCTTGGCAATAAAGGCCTTGCGATTGTATTCCACAATAGTTTTGGGCAGGTAGCAGTTCGCCGTCATAAAAGCGTAGCATTCGGCCGCAAAGGGCTCGGCGTATTGCAGCAGGGGGGTGTAGTCCCCTTGGGTTAGCAAAATGGCGTCGGCCCGTTTAAGCTTTAGCGAGCGCTTTAATTGGTTGGCCCCCTGCTTTTGTTTTATTTCCAGCATGGCGTAATCGGCCTTAGGGTCGTAGCAGCGCAGGCGAACCTTTCGGCGCAATTCCACGCCCGCCTGCTTTTCAAAATAATCGCGATCGTAAACCGTGTCAAAATAAAGTGAACGAATGGTGTAGCCGTGCGTGCCGTTGTGCGGGTCGGGCAGCATAACGGCGCCAACGCAGTGCGAAAGGGCAAGAAACTCCAGCACGGTAATTAAAAACTTTTTTTCCTCCCTTAAAACGCGGTTCAAAAAATCACCCCACAAAAAAACTGACCGCACTAAAACAAGTGCGGTCAGTCGATCATACGGAAGCTCCGGTTAGACACTAAACTTTGCGTCCCAGCCTTTCGGCAGGTTTGCCAATATTACAGTACAGCTATTATACCAAACATTTATGCCAAATACAAGGCCTTTTTGCAATTTTTTTGCGCCCAATTTGCAATGCAGCGCCCCTGCCCGTTTTGCCGCAGCGCCTTTTTGCCCTACGGCTAATTTTTTTTGTGTTTTTAGCCTGGCCTATAAAACCGGCTTATAACAGCACACCGCTTGGCCCTAACCAACCCGGGCCGGCCGGCTAAACCAAAAACCGGGCAGCAGCGGTTGGTTATTCGCCCTGTTTGGTAAGCACAAAGGCTTTGGCGCCTTCGGCCGCGCTGCCCGTTAGCGTAAGCTTGTTTTTTTCGGCCGTAAAGGTGTAGGTTTTATCCTGCGCGGTTTCGTCTTTAAAAGCTATGGCAAGCGTATTGTCCTTAATTTTGTAAGTAAAAGCGTAGCTGCTTTCCGGCAGGTTCAGCGAGCCGGTGCCTTTTCCGTTAAATTGGTACACCGTAACGCCGTCTAAATTCCAGGTGCCTTTTAATACATCGGTTTTACTGGGGGCAAAAAGGGCAACCAAAGCGCCAACCAGCAGCACCGCGGCCAGCGCTAAGCCCAGTAACAGCCCAGCTTGCCGCTGCCGGCGCTTTTTGGCAGCGCGGTTACGGGGCAGCTGTTGGGGCAAATTTTTAGGGGCAACCCCCGGCTTTTGTAAAGGCTGCGCAGCGTTTGTTGGCGCGGCTGCGCGCGTTGTTCCGCTTTGGCGGCGGCTGCCGGCCGGGCAGCGCTCGCTTATTTTGCTTTTTTTAAAGTTGGTACGGTTAGCGGTTTGTTGCTGCGGCTGGCTTGGCCTTTCCTGCGGCCGGTTCATTTTTTCCTGCGGCTGGTTTAGGTTGGTTTGCGGCAATTGGCTTGCGGCAGGGGCGGTCTTAGGCGCTTTGCGTTTTGCGCCATATTGCTCCTCGTAAAATTTTAAAAATTCCTCATACTCCCGGTTTTCTTTTTCTTTATTATTCATGCAAAGCTCCTGTTCTCTAAAGTCACTTTTTAAAACGGTAAGGCTTGTTTTGCCTTTAAAATTCTGCGACCTAAAAGGCACAAAACGGCAAGCAGTTATTTGCGCAAAAGAATGCCGTAAGGCCAACACCTTACCAAAGCGACAAACAAAAAAGAGCCGTTATTTTGCTCTTTTAGGCGGGTTCGGCTGCGTGCGCCAAGGTTAAAGAAAGGGGCTTTCGTTTTACTGCACGAAAGCCCAAAAACAGCTGCCGGAAGGCGGCAGCAAGAAAACTGCCACCCCCCCGCA
>URRK01000268.1 GCA_900550315.1 uncultured Oscillospiraceae bacterium
ATCTGGCCGCGTAGCGGTGCCCACCCCCGCCAAAGATTTTACAAATAGCCGAGCTATCTACCGGGTCGTACGAGCGCAGCGAAACCTTAAAGCTTAAATCGGACTTTTGCTTTACGGTAACGCCTACTAAAACGCCTTCTATACAGCGGGAATTGGCGGTAATGCCCTCTACATCCGTTTCGGTGCAGCCGGTAGAGCTTAACATTTTGTTGGTAACACAAATAACGCTGCATTTGCCGTTGTAATAAAACTGCAAAGCGGCTAAGGCCTGCTTTTCAAGTTCCAGCCGCGCGCGTGATTTGGTTTCAAACATCAAACGGTTAATTTCGGCGTGGTTAATATTTAACTCGCACAAATCGGCCGCTATGCGCAAGGTGCGCGGGGTGGTGTTGCTGTAACGAAAACAGCCGGTGTCGGTAGAAAGGCCGGTGTAAAGCGCTTTGGCCGCCGGTACGGTTAACGAATAATTCAGCAGCGGCGCCAGCTCAAAAATATTTTCGCAGTTTGCGGCGGCTTCAGCGTTTAGGTAAAGCCGCTTGGCGTAGCGGGTATTCGAAACATGGTGGTCTATGCAAAGCTCAACACGGTTTGCGTATTCCCCGGCTAACCCGCCTAAAAGCTTGGCGTCTGCAACATCTACCGCAACGGCGCAGCCGGGCCCTTTTGCCGGCTGCCCCGGGGTTACATTGGTAAAATAATTAAACTTTTCGGGCACGGGGTCGGCGCAAAGCACTGTGACCCGCTTGCCCAAATGCCACAGCATTAGCGCCAGCGCGTAGGCCGAACCTAAAGTATCGCCATCCGGATTGCTGTGGGTTAGCAGGTAATAATCGTTATTCTGCCGTAAAAATTCAGCCGTTTCGACCGGCGTTACGGTTTTACAGCTATTCATCCTGCAATTCCTTTCCGGGCGTTTGCTCCTCCCCCGGTGTTTCAAAGGAGTGAATAATGCGGGAAATATCTGCGCTTTTTACAATAGAATCATCTGCCACAAAGCGCAATTCCGGAACCTTGCGCAAATGCAGCCGATGCCCCAGCTCCCGCCGTAAATAACCGGAGGCGCTTTTTAAGCCCTTTACAGACTCCAGGGTTTTGTCGTACCCCTCAATGGCGCTAACATAAAAGGTAGCGTACGAAAGATCCGACGAAACATCTACCTTAATAATGCTCAGCAGGCTGCTAATGCGGGGGTCTTTCAGCTCCCGCAGCAGCTGCGAGGCCGCCAATTGAATATCGGAGGTAATTCTGCCTAATTTGTATCCTGCCATTTTTTCTCCTTAATTCTTTGCAAATTTGCTTAGTCGCGGTACTCTTCCATGGTAAAGGCCTCAAATACATCGCCCTCTTTAATATCGGCGTATTTTTCAAGGCCAATGCCGCACTCGTACCCTTGTGCAACCTCTTTAACATCATCTTTAAACCGGCGCAGCGAGGCAATTTCATCCTCGGCTAAAACAATACCGTCCCGCACTACGCGGATTTTGGCGTTCCGGGTGATTTTTCCGTCGGTAACATAGCAGCCGGCAATGGTGCCAACGCTGGAAATTTTGTAAGTGTTGCGCACCTCGGCCTGGCCCAGCGCAACCTCGCGGAACTTGGGCGCCAACAGGCCTTTCATGGCCGCGCCGATTTCCTCAATACAATCGTAAATAACGCGGTACATACGAATGTCAATGCCGTCCCGCTCGGCGGTTGCTTTGGCAACCGAATCCGGCCGAACATTAAAGCCAACAATAATGGCGTGAGAAGTGCCGGCCAGCACAACATCCGATTCGTTAATGGCGCCAACGCCGCCGTGAATTACCTTAACCCGAACCTCATTGTTGCTCAGTTTTTCCAAACTGTCCCGCACGGCCTCTACCGAGCCTTGCACATCGGCTTTAACAATAATGCTCAGCTCTTTCATTTCGCCGTCCTCTAAATGGGAGAACAAATTGTCCAGCGTTACCTTTTCGGCCGCGTTAAAGCGTTCCTCTTTTTGTTTCGCCTTGCGCTGCTCAACCAGCTGGCGGGCCAGCCGTTCGTCTGAAACGGCGTCAAAGCTGTCGCCCGCGTTGGGTACCTCGGCCAAGCCGGTAATTTCAACGGGGGTAGAAGGGCCGGCCGCCTTTAACGGCTTGCCGTTTTCGTCATTCATAATACGCACGCGGCCAACCGCTGTGCCGGCAACTAAAATGTCGCCCGGGTGCAGGGTTCCGTTTTGCACCAGCAGCGAAGCCACCGGGCCGCGACCCTTATCTAACCGGGCCTCAATCACAACGCC
>URRK01000269.1 GCA_900550315.1 uncultured Oscillospiraceae bacterium
AATTTATTGTCTGCCCGGTGCATTGCTATAATATCACGAAAAATAACTGGCACACAACCGAACAGGGAATAAACCGTGTGCTCGGCGAACTGTCACGCTGCGGCAATCAGTTTGCCTCAGATATTAAGGAGTATTTGTTATGACTAAGCAAATCGAAGATTATATAAAAGAAAACCTAACAGGAGAAGATCAAGCAGTAGCATTTGAGTTTATCTCTTTTTTACGAAGTAACAATATTGAATTTTACAAGGACAACGCTTCTTGTTGGAATGATAAAATATATTATTGGCTCAAATTCAAAAATGAATGTGTTGCTTTCATTGCTATTAAAGATCCTGACGAACCTAAAAATCTTTGGACGGTTTGGTCTGATGATTGTAAAGTTTTTGAAGCGGACATTGTGGACGGCAAAATAAAAAACACCGCTTGGAAACATATTGATTTTTGCGGTCATTGTGGCTCTTGCTCGGGCGGCAAGAGTAAGGTTATCTTCGGAAAAGAATTTCATGAAGTTTGCGGTTGTACATTTAGAATAGATAATCCAGGTCGGAATGATTTGCCTTTTCTAAAGAAGATGGTTGAATTATGCAAGCTATATATTTCAAATAACGGTATAATTGAACATTACGATCTGCTTATTGACGAAAACAACGACCCCGTGCGCGACCCGGAGCCGCTGCGGCAATCAGTTTGTCCCCGATATTAAGGAGTATTTGTTATGACCCATTGCATGAACCTTGAACTATCTGCTTTTTTAAAAATTGCAAATGGGAGCAAAACAATTGAACTGCGGCTGAATGATAAAAAGCGGCAAAAAATCAATATCGGCGATAGGATAGAATTTCATTGCGGTGAGATAAATTCTATTATTTTTGCAACGGTTATAAAACTGCATAAATTCTTAGATTTTGAGCAGTTGTATAAAGCGCTGCCCTTAGAAAAATGTGGATATTCCAAAAACGATTTAAAGTCAGCGCACTACACGGATATGGAAAAGTATTATACCAAAAGCCAAATTCAAAAATACGGTGCGTTGGGTATAGGGCTACAAAAAATTACGGCGATCATGAATGTAAAAGCAAGCCTTTTGCAGCCAGAGGTTTTGGCACTACTTAAACCCAGCGTCTATGATCCCACGCCGGAACGCTTAAAAAGCAGGGCAGAAAAATATGCGGCGGGTAAAAATATTTTTGTGTACGCCTGCAAAAAGTGCGGTGTTTATGCTGGTATTGTTGTGTTCAAAACGAAAAACGGCACTGCCGAAATTTTAGACATTGCCGTGAAACCCGAATACCAAAACTGCGGCATTGGCAGAAAATTGGTTGATTTTATTCTCAGTCAATTTTCGGTAGACTGTATGATAGCCGAAACCGATGACGACGCGGTTGGATTTTACCGAAAGTGCGGATTTGCGGTCACATTGGCCGGAGAGGTTTATGGCAGCAAACGGTATTTTTGCAAGCTGCATACCGTTTTTAACAAATAAGATTTTGCATGGGGCGAGGTTAAAACCAACCCCCTATTTTTTATTTTGCAACAATTCAAATAAAGCAAAATATAAAATATTATGAATAATAAAATTAGCCGTTTAACCGTAAAAGCGTAAAAAACAACCGCCTAATTGGCGGTTATTTTAAAATCAACAATTTAAATGCAGCAGTTTAATTCCTTTTATTTTTCGGCCTCAATGGAGGAGTTGAACGCGCCGTTAAGCTCGGTTTTAACCTGGCTGATCCAGTTTTGCACCGTGCCGAACCAGGTAATCATTTCGTCGTACTTTTCGTCTGAAATTTCACCGTCGCCCTCTAAAAGGTTTTTGTAAGTAGTAAGCAGCTCCGACATTTCCTGAAAGGTTTTAATATCGTCCTCTTTCATGCTGTCGGCGTTTTCGTTTACAATGTTTGCCACCTCGTTAAACGCGGTGCTGGTTTTGTTAAAGGCGTCAATTGCTTCGTCTTTTTTCGGGTTTTCGCCGCAGGCGGTAAGGCCAAATACCATAACCAAAGCCAGCAGCAGCGCCAGTAATTTTGTGCTTGTTTTTTTCATGTTGTAAAACCTCCAAATACTTTTCGGCACCGAGAAAAACGGCTAGGCACCATAGGGTTTGCCCGCTTTAATTTTATTTGCACAGCTTAGCGTTTATTCCGCCTGCCGGTTACCGTACCGATTTAATGTTATTTTAACATACCGGCGGGCAACAAAACCGTTTGGAGTGCGAAATGCTGTTTTTTAGGCGTGAAATGCAATTGAAAATTTTAA
>URRK01000270.1 GCA_900550315.1 uncultured Oscillospiraceae bacterium
TTCAGGCCGACGGCTTTACCTCTGCGACTGCCGCCTGGACCGCAGGCAACTTTTAATAATTTTTGTTAAATGGGGCTTTGCCTTGTTTATAAAAACACAAACGAAAGGAGGAGTGAGCATGAAAAAGAAAGTAAGAATTTTAGTTGCGGCTATTGCTCTGATGCTATGTTGCGCAATTGGAGGAACGCTTGCCTGGTTAAGCGACAAAACCGCCCCGGTTGTGAACACCTTTACGGTTGGCGATATTAATATTACGCTTACCGAAAGCGATAACCTTAATTTAAAAATGATACCCGGAAACACCGTTTTTAAAGACCCGAAAGTAACGGTAAAGGCCAATTCCGAGGCCTGTTGGCTGTTTGTAAAGGTTGAAAAATCTGCGAATTTTGACAGCTTTATGACCTACGTTGTAGCAAACGGCTGGACGCCCCTTGCCGACAATGACGGAGTTTATTACCGTGAGGTTCCGGCCAACGAAACCGATGCCGAATTTGAAGTGCTGCAGAACAACCGGGTTACGGTTAAAGAAACTGTTACCAAGCAGGATCTTCTGGAAGTGGCCGGCAGCAATTCCCCAACCCTAACCTTTACGGCCTTTGCGGTGCAAAAGGAGAATATTGGTACTGCAACCGCCGCATGGGAAAAAGTTAAACCGTAATTTCACCGTAAAAACATTATACAGAAAGGGCAATAGCAATGAAAAAAAAGAAAATTGTTTCGCTGGCTCTTGCCGCTGTTTTGGCGGTAGTAGCCGTAACGGGTGCCTCTCTTGCGTATTTTAGTGATAAAGATACCGCGAAAAACACCTTTACCGTAGGAAATGTTAAAATTGACCTGATTGAACAGGAAAAAACAGCCAACGGCTTAGCAGATTTTACACAAGAAAAAACGCTGCTCCCCGGAACGCAAACCGACGGAAATGCGCTTTCTAAAATTGTTACCGTTAAAAACACCGGCAAAAACGACGCTTGGGTGTGGGTAGAACTTTTAATTCCAAAATACCTTGTAAGCAGCGAGTACCCCACCAACGAAAGCAAAAACGCTTTGCACTGGAACAGCTACGGCTGCTTTAATGTAGAATATAACGCCGGAAATTACTGGAACGGAGCCATTACCGACGGCATTATTAACAACCAGCACGCCGTAACCAATAACGAAATGGTGGCTGTGGAAAACGGACTTTGGAATGATTACAAATATGTTGGTACCGAAACGGTAAACAACATTGAGTATGTAAAAATCCGTACCACCATGGCCAAAACGCTTCCGGCCGGCAAAATTTCTTTGCCGTGCCTGCGCCAGGTTTACATGGATTGGCGGGTAACCACCAACGAGGACGGAACCCAGTTTATTCTGCCTGCGGGCGACCCAATTGATGTTAGCGCCAGCTGGGAAGTTTTGGTAAACGCCTATGCCATTCAGGCTAACAATTTTGCCACGGTAGACGACGCCATTGCAGCCTATGCGACCAACGGTAATTAACCAACAGGCAACACTGTTTTGCTTTATTGTAACCCGCACCCTTCGGGGTGCAGGTTATATAAAAGCGCCCGGCACCGTTACGGCGGGTGTTTTTATATAACCTTGGTGTTAATTTTTAAAAATTCAGTAGCGGGAGTGATTTTTTAAAAACTTAAAAGAAAGCCACGGCTGTTTGCGGCAGCCGGTTTTGCCGGGGAATAAAAAACATTGTGCTGCTGTGGCAAAACCGTTTTTAACAGTAAATATTTACGCAAAATAACCGGTAATAGCGGCAAAAAAGCTTTTAAAGCGGCTGTGTGGCCGGAAGCATTTAAGAGGAGGTATTTTACAATGCTTTGCTTAAAAAAACAAGCAAAAAAACTTTTGGCGGTGCCGTTTAAAGGGGCTGTTTTGTTCCTTTGCCTTGCAATGCTGTTTTCCTCCGTTGGGGGGGTTGCCACAATTGCAAAGGCAGATGACAACACCGTTACGGTTACCGTAAACTATGTTTACGAATCTAACAGTGCAATGGTTGCGCAGCCGTACACGGCGCAAATTGCAAAAGGTGCGCCGTTTCAAAAAAGTATGGAAGTTCCCAAGCTGCTGAATTATTCTATTCCGACCGATAAAGCTAAGGGGCTTACAGAAAATATTCAACTGGTAAAGGATGATACAACAGGTAAGTACACCCTGAACTTTGCGCTTAACGCCGTAGACAAGGATCTTACCGTTACGCTTTATTATGTTGCCGGAAAAGCAACCTACACAGTTTAC
>URRK01000271.1 GCA_900550315.1 uncultured Oscillospiraceae bacterium
GTTGGATTCTACCCGCCCGTTTACCGCCGCTATGAACAACGGGTTTTTAAACCCGGACGGCGTTGCCCTTTGCTGCGATGTGACCGGCGTGAATTACAATTATAAACAGTTAAAAGCATTTCACCAAAAATACCCCAACCAGCCGCTGCTTGGTACCGAGGAGGTTGCCGCCATGACCACCCGCGGCTGCTACCAAAGCAACAACGAGGTTCACGAGCTGGATTGTTACCGGGAAATTAAAACCATTTCGGGCGAGCGGTTTGGCGAGGTTTGGCGCACTGTGCAAAATAACGAGTATATTAGCGGAATGTTTTTGTGGAACGGGTTTGATTACCGGGGCGAGGCTTTTCCGTTTGAGTGGCCCTCGGTTGGCAGTTATTTTGGAATTATGGATAGCTGCGGGTTTGAAAAGGCCGGGTATTTTGCAGTGCAGGCCTGTTACAGCACGGTACCGGTGTTGCATTTAGAGCCGCACTGGAACTTTAAAAAGGGGCAAACGGTTTTTGTACGCGCTTTTTCTAACTGCGAGCAGATAGAGCTTTTGCTAAACGGCCAAAGCCTTGGCAAACAGGCAAACAACCCCTGCACCCCGCTGTTTTGGCAGGTTGAATTTTGCCCCGGTACCTTGCTGGCGCGCGGCTACAACGCCGGCCGCTGCGTTATTACCGCCAGCCGGCAAACAGCGCAAAAGGCTGCAAAAATTGTTTTAACCCCGGTAAACCCCGCCTTAACAAACAGCGGGGAGGAGGTTGCTATTGTTAATGCACATTTAGCCGATGCAAACGGCAACCCCTGCCCAACCGAAAACAAAAAAATTAATTTTGAGGCCGTAGGCGACGGCAAAATTTTAGGGGTTGGCAACGGCAACCAAAATTCGCACGAAAGGGACGCCGCAAGCAGCCGGCGGCTGTTTAACGGCCGCTGCCAGGTAATGCTAAAGGCGGCGCCGGGGGCAAAGGCCTTAGCCTTAAAGGCCAAGTGCCAAGGGGTGTTGCCGGCAACGGTTACTTTTAATATTTTAAAAACGGCGCAGCCCGAATATGTGCCCGAAACCTACAGTCGGCTGCTGGGTGGCTTTGTGGAATCTAACATTTGCTTTACCCAAAAGCCGGACCCGCTTATGACCATTGCCGACCGGGAGATGAACCTGTTTGTGCCGTTGGTGTTAAACCCCACCCGTTTTCAGCCCTTTAACGGCAGCTACAAGCTTTACCGTACCCGACTGCTGTTTGCGAACGACGGCCAAAACCGGCGCTGCACCCTACATTTTGATGAACTGCGCTGCGGCGCGGCCGAAATGTACGCAAACGGCGCGCTGGTGTTTTCGGGCGGCAGAATTTTAGAACAGCCGGTGGAGGTAACTTTTGAAACCGGCGGACTGGAAAGCATGGAGTTTCGCATTTTAATAACGGCCAGCGGCGTTGCAGACTGCGACGGAATTCGCGGCTTTGTAACCGTTGCGGTGGAGTAAAATGTATTGTTTTGGCAAACGGCACTTTGCTTTTTGCCGGCGCATAGAGTAAAAGAAAGCCCGCCACAGAGCCTTTAAATTTAGGCTTTGCGGCGGGCTTAATAGATAATACTGTTACTTATTTTCGCCTTTTTCGGCAAGGTGCTTTTCAAAGGCCAATTGCTTGGCTAAAATAACATTAACCTTGTCGTATAAATCCTCTATCATAATTTCGGTTTTAAGGTTTACCTTGTAGTCGTTCTCCGCCCGGCGGCGGTCTTTTTCCTCCTGCCGGTTTTGGCTCATCATAATAAGCGGGGCCTGTATGGCGGCCACGCAGGAAAGCACTAAATTAAGCAAAATAAAGGGATAGGGGTCAAAGGCTTTGGCGGCTAAAAGGGCGTTTATTATCATCCACAAAATTAACACCGCGGTAAAGGAAAAAATAAAGGCCCAGCTGCCCGCAAATTTGGCAATGGCGTCGGCCGCCCGCTGACCCAGTGTGTTTTTGGCTTTTTCACCCTTTGGGTCAATAGAAATTTTACTGTCGGCCAGTAGGTTTAAAACCTCCTCATCGGTCATGTCGTGCCGAATATCCGACAAAACCTCGCGCAGCAGTTTTCGGTTTTCTTTCAAATTGATCACCCCGTTAACGGTTGTAAAATTTTCTTTAGTTTACCACATTTAAGGGGCGGGCACAACCCCTTTGGCAAAAGAAAATCAGCCAAAGCTGCTTTGGCTGATTTTTGGCGGGCTGTAAAATCAGCCAAAGCAGATCGGAAG
>URRK01000272.1 GCA_900550315.1 uncultured Oscillospiraceae bacterium
AGCGGGTTTAAAATGGTAATGGCGCGGCGGCGGGCATCGTCCTCCGGCAAATCTAACAAATCAATATCCTTAGAGCCTATAAAGGAATAGGTTGTAATTTCGTCCATACCGTTGGCGCAAAGCAAGGCTTTTAGGCGGTCATCCAACGCGCGGTCGGGCGTTACGGTGCCGCGCATAACCGCTCCGTTCATTGGGGTGCCGTGAATGTGGTCGTACCCGTAGATCCGCATAACCTCCTCGGCAATATCGGCCATAAATTCAATATCTCCACGGAAGGAGGGTATGGCGCAATTCAGCTTGCCGTTTTTAAGGGTGGTTGGAATGTGCAGCGCGTTTAAAATTTCGGCCATACGCTCGCCCGGAATTTCTACCCCCAGCAGGCCGTTAATATCGGCCACCTTAACGGTAAGCTCCCGCTGCTTTGGCAAGCCCTGGTTGCAATCAATTACACCGTCAACAATATCGCCCGCGTTCAGCTCGCAAATTAACTGCAAAGCGCGGTTCATGGCGTATTCGGTGTTCATAACATCTAACCCGCGCTCGTAGCGGCCGCTGGATTCGGTACGGATGCCCAGTGCGCGCGCGGTACGGCGAATATTATCCCGTTTAAAATTAGCCGACTCTAAAAACAAATGGCGGGTGTTTTCGGTAATTTCACTTTCCAGCCCGCCCATAATGCCCGCTAAGCAGGAGGGGCGCTCACCATCGGCAATTACCAGCATATCCGGCGTTAGGGCGTGGGGTTTGTCGTCTAAGGTGGTAATACTCTCCCCCTCTTGTGCATTGCGAACAATAATCTGCTTGCCGGCAATCTGGTCGTAATCAAACGCGTGCATCGGCTGCCCTGTTTCCAGCATAACAAAGTTGGTAATATCTACAATGTTGTTAATGGGGCGCATGCCGGCGGCTTTAATACTTTGTTTCATCCAGTCCGGCGAGGGGGCAATGCGCAAATTGGTTACAAACCGGCCCATGTACCGTGGGCAAAGCTCAAAGTTTTTAACGGTTACGGCAATATGCTCGTTAATATTGCCGCCAACGGTTTTAAAGGTTGGCACCGGCGGGTGGAACTTTGTACCCAGCACCACGCCTATTTCCCGCGCTACGCCCAGCACGCTTTGGCAATCCGGCCGGTTGGCGGTAATTTTAAAATCAATAATCCAATCGTTTAAATGCAAGATCTCGCGCAGGTCGGTGCCCGGCTTGGGCTCGCCGTGCAAAATCATAATGCCGTAAACCTCGGCACCCTCGTAATCCTCATTTTTTAGGCAAAGCTCTTCCCCGCTGCACAGCATACCGTTAGATTCTACCCCGCGCAGCTTGCCTTTTTTAATGTGCATGCCGTTTGGCAGGTAAGAATCGTGCAGTGCGGTTGGCACATAGGCGCCCTCAAAAACATTTTGCGCGCCGGTTACAATTTGCACATCCGTACCGGTGCCAACATCAATTTGACAAATTTGCAAGTGGTCGGAATCGGCGTGCTTTTGCAGCTTGGTAATTTTACCAACCACCACATTTTTCATGCTTTCGGCGGTGTTTACCGCCTCCTCCACCTCAAAGCCGGCCATAACCATGCGGTCGCACAGCTCTAAAGGCGAAACATTAATTTCAACATACCGTTTTAATTGTTCTAACGAAATTTTCATTCTGCACTTCCCCCTTTAAAACTGCTCTAAAAAGCGGCGGTCATTTTCAAACAGTAGGCGAATATCGCTAATTTTGTGGCGGGTGGTGGTTAAGCGATCCAGCCCAATGCCAAAAGCAAAGCCCGAATAAACCTCAGGGTCAATTCCGCAACCTTTTAACACCCTTGGGTGCACCATACCGGCGCCTAAAATTTCAATCCACCCCGAGCCTTTGCAAACCCGGCAGCCCTTACCACCGCACTCCGAGCAGGAAACATCTACCTCTACGCTGGGCTCGGTAAACGGGAAAAAGGAGGGACGGAATTTTACTTTGGTCTCCGGCCCGTAGATCTCGTGCGCCATTTGCTCCAGCGTACCTTTTAAATCGCACATGGTAATGCCTTTATCTACCACTAAGCCCTCCACCTGGTGGAACACCGGCGAATGGGTGGCGTCAACCTCGTCCGAACGGTAAACGCGGCCCGGGCAGATCATGCGAATGGGGGGCTTGCGCTGCTCCATGGTGCGAATTTGCGTAGCCGAGGTTTGGGTGCGCAGCAGCAGGTTTTCGGCCAAATAAAAGGTATCCTGCATATCGCGCG
>URRK01000273.1 GCA_900550315.1 uncultured Oscillospiraceae bacterium
GCAAAACTTGCCTTGGTTTACGGCGCCGCAGGCGCAGGTCCAGCCGGCGGGTTCGGTTGGTTTTTTAGCGCCGCATTCGGGGCAGAAGTTGCCGGTGGCGGCAGCGCCGCAGGCACACTGCCAGGTGGTTGCCGGGGCGTTTGCCGTGGCCGGCGCCGCGCTTTGCGGCTGCGCTTGCGGTTGCCCGGCTTGCTGCCTACCCATGGCAAATAAATTTTGCGCGTTCATGCCGCCGGCGTTCATTGCCATGCCCATGCCCATAAATCCGGCCATGGCGCCGTTTTCGTTTGCGGCAGCGGCACGCATGGCGTCGGCCTGGGCACCGGTTAGGGTGGCGGCCGCCATGGTCGGGTCGCGCATAATGGCGGTGCGCTGCGCCTGCTTAATCAGCTCGGCGTCCTCCTCCGGCAGGGTAACCGAGCCTAACGCAATGCTAACAACCTGCAGCCCGCGCAGCTCGCCCCATTTGGCCGAAAGCGCCGTGTTCATGGCGGTTTCCAGCTCGGTGTTGTGGGTTACAATTTGGTTGGGGCGCAGCTCTAAGTCTGAAAGCTTGCCAAACGCCGGCTGCAAAGCGCTAATAAATTCGGTTTTAAGCTGGCTGTCCAGCTCGTCGCGGGTGTATTCCTGCTCTACATTGCCGCAAACATTGGTGTAAAACAGCAGCGGGTTTGCAATTTTGTAGGAATATACGCCGGAGCAGCGCACCGAAACATCAATATCCAGCCCAATTTTAGAATCTACCACCCGAAACGGAATGGGGTTGGGGGTGCCGAATTTGTTGTCGATCAATTCTTTGGTGTTAAAGTAGTAAATGCGTTGGTCTTTGCCGGTGTCGCCCCCGTAGGTAAAGCGTTTGCCAACGGTTTTAAAGGTTTCTTTAATTCCGGCGCCAAGGCTGCCGCAAAAAATGGAGGGCTCGGTAGAGGTGTTGTATGTAAACTCGCCGGGCTCGGCGCAAACCTCAACAATTTTGCCTTGCTCCACAATAATCATGCACTGGCCGTCGGCCACCGCAATGCCCGAACCGTTAGAAATAATATTGTCGTTGCCCTTGGTGTTGGAGGAACGGCCGCTGACCCGCTTTTGCCCTTTGGTCACCAGTACCTCTTTCGGCAGTGCCTCGCAGTAAAAAAATTCTTTCCACTGGTCGGCCAAGGTGCCGCCAAGCGCGCCAATTCCTGCTTTAATCAGTCCCATTAAAATAGCCCCTTTCGTAACATTAAAATTAGCGTTTTCATAAAATTTTCCATTTTAAAAAGCCTTTATTTTGCTTTCTATTTAACAGTATAACATAGCAAGCACCGCTTTTCAACGAAAAGCATTTGGCCAAAGCGATTAATTTTAATTTGGCAGGGTCAGCATACCATTGCTGTTTTTCCCGTTTTATAAACCATGTTTTAACAGATTGACAACCCGTTTGGCCTGTGTTATAGTAAATTTGCAAATATAAGGGGATGATGACCTTGCCGAAAAACGCTGATATGTTAAAGTTTGTTACGCTTGGGAGATCGTACGACAAAAATGAGCTTATTTTTAATTCTGAATGTTTAAATATAACGGTGTGCGATGGTGCCCGAGAATCGGCTTTGCATTATCACACTTTTTTTGAGATTGAAGTTTTGCTGAAAGGCAGCGCAAAAACAATTACTGATAATACCGAGTTGCAGCTTAGCGGTGGCGACTGTGTGTTTTGTATGCCGGGCTCGGTGCAAAAGATTAACTTTTTTAATGATGCAACCGTGGTAACAATGCGCTTTCGGGAGGGAATTATTAGCCAAAGCTTTACCGAAAAGCTGTGCAGCAAAAGCTTTATATTGGCAAGCCTTAACCAAGACCAAATTGAAAAGTTTTGCTTTGCGTTAGATATTTTGGCCTTAGCACGGGGCGAAAGCGACGATGTTCTTTGCATGGCTGCCGGCCTGGTTCAATTTACGGCGGCGCTAATTAAGCTTAAAAGCCAAAACGGCGGCTGCGAAAAGCCAAACGCAAACATAAAAACATTGGACCCGGTTATTATTCGGGCAATTATGCACACCAAGCTTCATGTTGAAAAAGCAATCACTTTAAAATCGCTCGCGAAGCATTTGGGCTATACGCCAAATTATTTGGGCACCCTTTTTAAAAAAGAAACCGGAAAAAAGTACACAGAGTTTTTAAGAGACGAGCGTTTAAACCTTGCTTGTGTACTGCTCGAAAGCACCCAAATACCGGTT
>URRK01000274.1 GCA_900550315.1 uncultured Oscillospiraceae bacterium
CACCGTGCCCTTACCGGGGGTGCTTTGCAGGGTAACGGTGCCGTTGTGGTACTGCACGGCGTGCTTAACAATTGAAAGCCCCAGCCCCGTACCGCCCGAGGCCTTAGAGTGGCTTTTATCTACCCTGTAAAACCGCTCAAACACGCGGGATTGATGCTCCGGCGCAATGCCAATGCCGGTATCGGCAACGGTTATCACAGCGTTTTGCCCCGTGCTTTGGGTAGTAACGGTAACGCTGCCGCCGGGCACATTGTACTTTACGGCGTTTTCGCAAAGGTTGTGCAAAACCTCCTGCAGCAGCGGGCGCACGCCGTTTACCGTTACCGGGCTGCCCTGCACGGTTACGGTAACCTGCTTTTGCTGTGCCGGGCCCTGCAGCTCGGCAACGGCCGATTTGGCTAACGCGTTTAGTTCAACCTGTTCCCGCGGCATGGGGGCGCCCTCATCTAAGCGGGAAAGGCGAATAATATCCTCAATTAGCGCTAAAAGCCGCGTGGCCTCTTTGCGCAGCATACCGGCAAAGTGAGGCAGGTCCTCCGGCTTTACCAGGTTATTTTCTATCAGCTCGGCGCTGCCAATAATGCCCTGCAGGGGCGTTTTAAGCTCGTGCGAAACATTAGCGGTAAACTCCCGCCGGGTGCGCTCGGCCAGGGCCTGCTCGGTAACATCAAACAGCAGCAGCACCGCGCCCAGCGTAGCGTTTTGCGAAACAATACGGCTAATGTCGCACCGGTATTGCCGGCCGTTGCGTTCTAATTCTACCGCGCTGTGCCCTTGCTGCAGCGCTTTTTGAATGGCCGCGCTTAGCTCGTGGCTGCGGTCTACCGTTAAAAAGCTTTGGCCTGAAAAATTGCCCTCGGCGTTAAACAGCCGTGCGGCGGCCGGGTTAATGCTTACCACGCTGGCTTTGTCATCCAGCAGCACAAGGCCCTCGTTCATGTAGCCGGTAATTTGGGCAAATTCATCCTTTTTTTGCTGCAGCTGCAACAGCTGAGCGCGAATTTTTTTCTGCTGCAGGTTCATGCGGCTCAGCAAGGGGGCTAACTCCTCGTAGGTGTCATTCTCGGTGGGGTGCTCCAAATCCAGCTCGTTTAACGGGCGCACAATTTTTTTAGCCAACCGGCTGGCTAACAGCCAGGAGAACAGCAGCGCCAAAAACAGCACAATTAAAATGGGCTGCAGCATGCCTAAAATTAACAGCCAAATGGTAGAGCGGGCTGCGGCAATACGCAGCACGGTGCCGTTCTTTAGCCGGTGCGCCTCGTAAACCGTTTTTTGCAAAAGGGTGTTAGAGTAGCGAACGCTTTCGCCCTCGCCGGTTTGCAGCGCCTCTTTAATCTCCTTACGGTCGGCGTGGTTTTCCAGCGTGGCGGCGTCGGCGGCCGAATCGTAAAGCACGCTGCCGTCAGCCGCCACCAGCGTTAAACGGTAGCGGCTGGTTTGCAGGGCCGGCAGCATTTGCTGCCCCCCCTGCTCTACCGCGCCGGCAGCCAGCAATAGCTGGTCTTTTAACTGGGTTTGCTGCACGCCGCCAAAATAATTGTAAAGGCTGCCCATTATAATAACCAAGCTGGCGGCCAAAACGGCACTAACCGCCAACAAAATTGATTTTAATATTTTTTTGGTCATCATTCCGCCTCCCACCGGTAGCCCACATTGCGCACGGTTTGAATGTGGCTGCCGTATTCTAAAAGCTTTTGCCGCAAGGTACGAATGTGCATATCTACCGTACGGGTCTCCCCGTAATAATCCATACCCCAAATTTCAGAAAACAGCTGGTCTCGCGTAAAAACAACGCCGGGGTGCTGTAAAAAATGCCGCAGCAGCTCAAACTCCTTGTAGGTTAGCTGCAGCTTATTACCGTTTAGCGTTACGCTGCGCTCGGTAAGGTTTACCTTTAACGGCCCGCTTTGCAGGGCGGCCTTTTTCTGCGAGGCCTTGCAACGCCTCAGCACCGCCTTAATGCAGGAAATAAGCTCCATTACCCCAAACGGCTTGGTTAAATAATAATCGGCGCCTAAATCTAACCCCTGAATTTTATCGTACTCGGCACCCCTTGCCGTAGCCATAACAACCGGTATGGCGCTGTATTCGGGGTTGGCCTTTAAACGGCGCAGCAGGGTAATGCCGTCCACCCCGGGCAGCATAACGTCTAAAACAATCAGCTCCGGCGTTGTTGTTTGCAGCGCCTGCCAAAAGGTGT
>URRK01000275.1 GCA_900550315.1 uncultured Oscillospiraceae bacterium
GTCGCGGTCCAGCTCAAACATTACGCGCCCCAGCCTTTTGCCAACAAACAGGTTGCCAATTAAGGGCAGGGCAATAAAAATTAAGGCAAAGGGCGTAATGCGCGCCATAGTAATAATAACATAGCAGCAGGAAAACAACGCCGAAACCGCCATAGCGCAGTTTGAAAGCACCCGGACGGAACGGCCGGCGGCCTCGTTGGCGGCTTTGGTGTAGGTGTTGTAAAATTCCGGCGTTTCGTAGGCCGAAAGGTCTACGCTTTGCGCCTTGCGAAACAGCCGTAAATGCAGGGCCGATTGAATTTTAATATTGCTTAACGGCGCAAAAACATTGTAAAACCAAATTTTAAGCCACTGCAATACAGAATCTACTGCCACCGTGCCCCACAAAAACAGCACAACGCCCCCAAAGCTGCGGCCCGGCACAAACAAAAATTGAAAAAAGATTACCGAATAAAACACCCACTCGGCAAAATCCAGCAGGGTTACTAAAAAATTTAACAGCACCCTGGCCGGGGAAATTTCCCAAAGCAGCTTTAAAAAATTAAAATTATTTTTTAAAGCCGAAATGTTTCGTCGTTTTTTATTTTTCATAAACGCCCCTCCAAAAGCTTCCGCAAAAAGCAAATCCGCAAAAAATTGTTGTTTTTTGGCACTAAAATTAGTATAACATACTTTTAAATTTGTTGCAACTGCTATGATTTATCGCATTTACAATATTTTTTACCTAATTTTAAAACCCCTGCCGGTTTGGCAGGGGTTTTAAAAGCTTAATGTTAGTTAAATTTTTAAGAATTCGCACAAATTTTAACGCATTCGCTAAAGCCGGTTGGCAGCTTTGTGAGCCATATAAGCGCAGGCAATTTTGCCGAATTGCCGAGTCTTTTAACGCGGCTAAGCGAAAAATAGGCCGCCAAAAACAGGTTTAGGTTTATTGCTGTTTACCTAACCGCGCCGTACAGCAGTTAAAATGCGGCGAATGGCCGGGGTAAAAATTACATTAACGGCCAGCTCAATTAAAAAGTTTACGCCGGCGCAGCCAATAAACACAAAGTAGATGATGTTGCTGCCGGAGCCAACAAAGTTTTGCGTAATTAGGCTGTTTAGCACCGTAAGCGCCCCTAAAATAAACAGGCCCGTATTCACAACCGGGGCCGCTACCGCAGCTAAAAGCACAGCGGCAACCTTGCTTTTTGGGGCCAGCAGCTTGTAAATTAAAGCCGAAACAAAACCGGCCATTGTGCCCTTTACCAAGCAAAGCAGGGTGGTAAAAACCGCGCCCCACGCGCCGGAATTTAACAGCGTGGCGGTAAACGGGTCGGCGCCGGTTAGGCCGCCAATAACGGTTGCAACGCCAAAGGCAAGACCCAGCACAGCCCCGCAAAGCGGGCCTAACAAAATGCCGCCCACCGCAATGGGAATAAGCACTAAGCTAATACTAATTGGGCCAACCTTAACGGCGCCGCCCAGCAGCTGAATAACCAGCACTAAGGCAACAAAAATGCCCAGTTCCACCAATTTTGTTGTTTTACTGTTTTTCATATTCATTCCTCCAGATACTGTCCGCCAAGGCGGTACAGTTCAATATTTTAAAGCAAAAAAGGTCTTTAACCGGCACTCCCAAAAAAGGCCAGCAAAAGCAAGCTGCTGTTTTGCCTATTTTTTGGGGCATTTAAAATGGCGCAAGCCTAACCTTATTTTGCCCTAAAAGCGCTGCGTTTCCTGCGCGGCAGGGGCATTTTTTTCAAAAATAACCTTTAAGCCGTCTAACAGCAAATTGTCGTCAATAATAATTTTGTGCGCGCAATGCGGCACAATTTGCGGGGCGCGGCCGCCGGTTGCAACCACCGTGCATGGGGCGCCCAGCTGTTTTTCAAACCGGGTGATCATTCCGTCGATCATATCGGCCGTACCAAAAACCAGCCCGCTTTGCATACAGGCAACTGTGTTGGTGCCAACGGCGCTTTCGGGCGCTTTAATCACAACCGAGGGCAGCTGCGCCGTGTTTTGCGCCAGCGCCTCTAAGGTTAGGCCAACGCCGGCCGCAATAGCGCCCCCTAAAAAGGTGCCGTTTTGGTCGATTAAGCTTAAGGTGGTAGCTGTGCCCATATCAATAATAATGCAGGGCGCGGGGTATTTGTGCAGCGCGCCTACCGCACCGGCAACCAAA
>URRK01000276.1 GCA_900550315.1 uncultured Oscillospiraceae bacterium
GCTGGTCGCCCTCGGCCAAATCAATAATGCTTAGGCGGCGAAAGCCCAAACAAACCTCATCCCCTACAAACTGGCCTTCAGAATCCGGGCCGCGGTGAGCAATAGAATCCATCATGGCCTTTAACACCTCGGCGTCCTTGCCCTTTGGTAAGTGGTTGGTAAAACCTACATATCCGCACATAACAATTTTCCTTTCCTTATCCGCTTAATTCAAACTAAATATTTTACAGCGCACGCGGCCTTAAAACCGTTTTTGGCCGCGCGGCGGTTAAACTTTTTAAATGGTTAAACTTTTTAAATAACTAAATTGTTTTAAAAACGCAAAATCGCTTTAGCAGCAGGTAGACAGCAAACCCCAACAGGCTGCCCGTAAGCACGGCGGCCAACAGCAAAAACGGCAGGTAGGCCGTAACCCCGGCCGAAAAAATTGCTCTGGCCAAAGCCCATTGCAGCAAATTGTGCGTAAAAGCGCCCCAAAGGCTAACCCCCAAAACGCCAAACCGTTTGGTTTTGGCCGCTAACGCCATGGCAGCGGTGCTGCCAAGCCCCGCCGTAAGCGAAAACAACAGCGTAAAAGCGTTGGTAAACAGCAGTGCACTAAGCAAAATGCGAACCGTGTTTACGGCAAAGGCCAAGCCCGGCCGGTTGCAGCAAAAAAGGTACAGGGCAACGGCGTTGGCCAGCCCAAGCTTAACCCCAGGGGCAATAAAATCTAACGGAAAAAGCAATTCCACATACCCAAACAACACCCCGGCGGCCGCCAACAGCCCGGCAAAGGCTGCGATTTTTGCTTGCCCGCGCATTTACAAAACCTCCACAACCAGGCGGTGCGGCAGGCACACAATGCTTTGCCCGCGCCGGTTAATTTTTCCGCTTTTTTGGCAAATGGCGTCTTTGCAATTTGCGCTTTTCACAAAGCAGCTGCCGTTTTGCACCGCAACGGTATTTTCGCCGTATTTGGTTTTAATAAAATGCTCGGCATTTTTAGCCAGCGGCTGCTGCCAAACCACTGCGTTTTCTACCCGCACGGTAACCGTTTTACCGCTGCCGCCAAGGGTAAAAAAGCCGCAGGCGGCCGCAAGGCAAAGGGCCAGCAAAAGGGGCAACAGATCCCACACGCGGTAAAGCTTAAAGCCCGCGCCCACCCGGCCGTTTTTGCTACTCGCCGGCATGGGTAAGCTCCTTTAGCTTTTGGTGGTAAAGCGGTTCTTGGCAAATATCGCACAGCGGCTGCAGCACAAAGGTGCGCTCTAACATTCTGGGGTGCGGCAGGGTTAATTCGGCGGTGCTGCGCGTTTCGTTTTCGTACAGTAAAAGGTCTAAATCTAACACGCGCGGCCCATTTTTTACGGTGCGTACCCGGCCCATGGCGGCCTCAATACCAAGGCAGGCGCCCAGCAGCGCCTCGGGCGATCGGGTTGTTTCAACCCTTACGGCAGCGTTTAAAAAATCCGGCTGCTCGGTGTAGCCCACCGGCTCGGTTTTGTAACGCTTAGAGCGGGCGGTTACCTGCACCCCGGGCACCCGGCCCAGCGCCGCAACGGCGTTGTTTAAATTTTGCTCTAAATTACCCAAATTGGTTCCTAACGCTATGTAAGCGGTTGCCATAAAACGCCCCCTTAACGGCTTTTAGTATTTGCGGTTCAAGTTACAAATGAAAGCAAACTGTTTTTAAAACATAAACGGTTAAATTTCAACTATTATAAATACAAGCTGTTTAAAATATTAGTGGTCTAAAGTATTAGTGGTTTAAAATATTAGCTATTTAAAATATCCTGCCGGGTTCTTGAAATTTCAACCGCCACATCTTCAAACTCACAGTTCATAGGCGCCTCCGGCTTTTTTAGCAAAACGTCTACCCGGCTAACCGCCGAAAACTGCTGCAAAATTTTGGTTGCCACCTCGGTAGCGGCCCGCTCAATTAACCGAAAGGGCTGCTGCGTCATGGCGGCTGTAATAACCTTACGCACAGCGGCGTAATTAACCGTATCGTTTAAATCGTCACTTTTTCCGGCAGCGGCAACACTGGTATGCAGGCAAACATCTAACCAAAAATTTTGGCCGTTTAAGGTCTCCTCGGGGTTCACACCGTGGTAAGCAAAAACTTTAAGCCCGTGAAT
Source organism: uncultured Oscillospiraceae bacterium (assembly GCA_900550315.1). Lineage (GTDB taxonomy): Bacteria > Bacillota > Clostridia > Oscillospirales > Acutalibacteraceae > UMGS1279. The sequence continues at coordinate 2,121 of URRK01000276.1, forward strand.
ATATATTTTATCCATTCTTTTTACCCTTATTG
>URRK01000277.1 GCA_900550315.1 uncultured Oscillospiraceae bacterium
TATGGCGGCCATGGGCTCGGTGTTAACCAATAAATACGCCGAGGGCTACCCCGGCAAGCGCTATTACGGCGGCTGCCAGTTTGTAGACGAGGTTGAAACCTTAGCCATTGAGCGGGCCAAAAAGCTGTTTGGTGCCGAACACGCCAATGTACAGCCCCACAGCGGCGCCAACGCCAACTTTGCCGCTTACGCCGCCGTTTTAAATGTGGGCGATACGGTTATGGGCATGAGCTTAGCGCACGGCGGGCACCTAACGCACGGCTCGCCGGTAAACCTTTCGGGCAAGAATTACCACTTTGTGCCCTACGGGGTAGGGCCCGACGGCTACATTGACTACGCCGAAATGCGCCGCATTGCCTTAGAGTGCCGTCCCAAGCTGATTGTTGCGGGGGCCTCGGCCTACCCGCGCGCCATTGCCTTTAACAAAATTGCCGAAATTGCCCAAGAGGTTGGCGCCTACTTTATGGTAGACATGGCCCACATTGCCGGCCTGGTTGCCGCCGGGTTGCACCAAAGCCCGGTGCCCTACGCTGATATTGTAACCTCTACCACCCACAAAACCCTGCGCGGGCCGCGCGGCGGGTTAATTTTGTGCAAGGCGGAGCTGGCAGCCGCGGTGAACAAAGCTGTTTTTCCCGGCACGCAGGGCGGCCCGCTAGAGCACATTATTGCCGCAAAGGCCGTTTGCTTTGGCGAAGCGTTAAAGCCTGAATTTAAAGCCTACCAAGAGCAAATTGTGAAAAACGCCGCCGCCATGGCAAAACGGTTTGCCGAAAACGGGGTAAACATGGTTTCGGGCGGAACCGACAACCACTTAATTTTACTGAACTTAATTGGCACCGGCGTAACCGGGAAGGAACTGGAGCAGCGGCTGGACGCCGTTCACATTACCGCCAACAAAAACGCGGTTCCTAACGACCCGGAAAAGCCTTTTGTTACCAGCGGCGTGCGCCTTGGTACCCCGGCCGCAACCACCCGCGGATTTAAAGAACCCGAGATGGTGCAGATTGCTGACCTAATTACCTTAGCTATTCGCGATTTTGAAGCGCAAAAGGCCGCCATTGCCGAAAAGGTTGAAAAAATGTGCGCCCAGTACCCGCTGTACCAGTAATTAACTTACATTTTGCACACCCGGCAGGCTGGGGCAGCACCCTGCAGCTTGCCGGTTTTGTTTAAGAGGTGACCCGCATGAAAACCCCGTTAGCCGACCGTATTCGACCCCAAAGCATTAACGAAGTTGTTGGTCAGCACCATTTGTTAGATGAGGGCAAGGTGCTGCGCCGCATTATTGAAAGCGGCGAAATTCCCAACCTTATTTTTTACGGCCCCTCCGGCGTTGGCAAAACAACCGTTGCCAACATTATTGCAGGCATTAGCGGCAAAAAGCTTTACCGCCTAAACGCCACTACCGCCTCTACGGCCGACTTAAAAGAGATTATTGCCGCCCGCGGCAGCTTTGAGGCGCAAAACGGCATTTTGCTGTATTTAGACGAAATTCAATACTTTAATAAAAAGCAGCAGCAAACGCTGTTGGAGTTTATTGAAAACGGAGATATTACGCTCATTGCCTCTACCACCGAAAACCCCTACTTTTATGTTTACAACGCCATTTTAAGCCGGTCTACGGTTTTTGAGTTTAAGCCATTGGAGCGGGCGGATGTGGAGCTGTTTATTACCCACGCGTTTGAATTTTTAAAGCAGGAAAGCGGGCAGCCCTTTACTTTAGAGGAGGAGGTTATTCCCGTTATTGCTGGCGGTTCGGGCGGCGATTTACGAAAAGCCTTAAACGCCGCTGAGCTTTGCTTTTTAACCTGCAAAAACAGCGCACCGCCGGTTGTTACCAAACAGATGGCCTTAGAACTTACCGGCCAGAGCGCCATGCGGTACGACCGCAAGGGCGACGAACAGTATGATGTCATGTCGGCGTTGCAAAAATCAATTCGCGGAAGCGACCCGGACGCCGCCCTGCACTATTTGGCGCGGCTGCTTTCGGCCGGCGATTTGCCAACCGCCTGCCGCCGGCTGCTGGTTGCCACGGCCGAGGATGTTGGCCTGGCCTACCCCGGCATTATGCCCATTGTTAAAGCCTATGTAGATACCGCGCTAATGGTTGGCCTACCGGAGGCGCAAATTCCTTTGGCCGACGCGGT
>URRK01000278.1 GCA_900550315.1 uncultured Oscillospiraceae bacterium
AAATACAAAATTTTAATTGTTTTGGATATTAAATTGGGGGATAGCCGTACGGTACAATAAAAGCGGCGGGGCTTTGGTACACAGCCTTGGCTTTAAGGGGGCAAAAGCATTGCAAAATAACAAATTTAAAATTAATTTTAATTCGCAAACCGGTAGGGTTAGCGGGCTTTGCGCAGTTGGCGACCGCTACAACATGAACTTTTGCAATGAAAGTGACGGCTTGGGCGGCGTTTTAAGCAGCAGTGATGTTAGCCTGTTTGATGGCAATCGGCCGCTCATTCTTACCGATTTTTACGAGCAGGATCAGCGCGCCGCCGTTACCTTTGAAAACGGTATTTTACGGGTAGTGGTCGAGCATTATTTTGCCCCGAACGGCAATTACCGCCAGCGCTTTACTATTACTAATCTTTTAGATTTTGATGTGCTTACCGAGCACGGCAATTTGGGCTTTGTTTTTGGATTTAATGATGTTTACACCTACGCCGAGGATTGCCAGACCAACCGCTGTCATACGCATATTTGGTGCGGTTTGCAGTGCGCGTATATGAACGCGCTGCGAATGGGTGAAACCGGGGTAAGCTTAGGGGTTGTTTTGCTGCAGGGTAGTTTGAAATCTTACAGCGTGCAGGGGTGCAAGAGCAATTGCCGCGGCACCTTTGTGTTAAACCACAGCCATTTGGCACTTTGCCCGCACGAAAGCAAAACGGTAGAGTTTGAGCTGTTTTGGTACCGGAACAATCTTGAGCAGCAGCTTTGGAATTACCCACAGTTTGTAACGGTTAGCGCACCGCATTACACCGTTTTTAAAAACGAGCCTATTAGCTTTAGCTTTACCCGGCCGGGCGGCCTAAGCAGCGCACAGGTGTATTGTAAGGGTATGCCGGTTGATGTAAGTCTTGAAGGCGAGGTGGCAAAGGTAACCTACCGGCCAACCGAGCTGCAGGAGCACGAATTTATTATTATTGCCGACGGCATTAAAACCGTGGCGCGCTTTTGGGTTAGCGAAAGCTTTGAACAGCTGGTTATAAATCGCGCAAAATTTATTGTAAAGCACCAACAGGTAACCAACCCCAAAAGCCGGCTTTACGGGGCCTATTTAATTTACGATAATGAGGAAGAATACCGCGTATTTAACCATTCCATGGCCTGCCACAACGCCTGCACCGAGCGCATTGGTATGGCACTGTTTGTTAGCGAATATTTGCTGCATTACCCAAGCGACCTTGAAACCCGGCGCTCTTTTGAACTGTTTTTGCAGTTCATGCTGCGCGAGTTTGTAGATGAAGAAAGCGGAAAGGTTTACGGCAGTATTGGCAAGAGCCAAAAGTTTGTGCGGCTTTACAATGCGCCCTGGGCCATTACCTTACTGGCGCAGGCCTGGCGCATTACCAAAAATGTTAAGTACTTAAAAATTGCTAAAAAAATTGTTTATAATTATTATGAGGAGGAGCGCGGGTTCCATTTTTATCCAAACGGTTTTTTGTTTTGCACCATTCTATCCGCTTTTCACGAGGCAGGCTTAAGCCGGGAGGAGGATTTTGTTTTTTCCTACTTTGAAAAGCACGCCGAAACAATGGCAAAAACCGGAATGGCTTACCCTAAGCACGAGGTAAATTACGAACAAACCATTGTTTCGCCCGCAGTGAATTCGTTAGCCGAAATGGCACGGTTTACGGGCAGCGAAGCCCTAAAGCAGGAGGCGTTAAAGCATTTAACCCTTCTGGGGCGCTTTAACGGTCAACAGCCCGATTTTCACCTGCACGAAATTCCTATTCGGTTTTGGGATGATTTTTGGGGTGGAAAATCACGCACTTTTGGGGATACCATGCCTCAATTTTGGAGCTGCTTGACCGCTCGTGCTTACAAGAATTGTTTTGAACTTACCGGCAATAAAAGCTATTTAAAAATTGCAGATGAGTGTATGCGCAATACCCTGTGCCTTTTTCAGGCAGACGGCACTGCCTCCTGCACGTATGTGTACCCCTTTACCTGCAACGGAAAACCCGGCGCTTTTTTTGACGCTTGGGCCAACGACCAGGATTTTGTTTTGTTTTTTGCCCTGCTTTACCGATTTTTTTAAAGGGGCAAATTTAACGGTAAAAATTTGCCCCTTTAAAAAAATCAGATCGGAAGAGC
>URRK01000279.1 GCA_900550315.1 uncultured Oscillospiraceae bacterium
CCAGCCGTAGGGGTCAGGTGTTTTGCCCCACTGAATACCGGTTAAAGTATCGTACAGCATTTGGGTTACCTTGCCAATTTTGCCGCCATTTACAATGCATTTTTTGCCCTTGTAGCTTAGCTCCCCTATGGGCGAAACAACAGCAGCCGTACCGCAGCCCCAGGCCTCTTTTAGGCTTCCGTCATCCATGGCCTGCTCCAATTCATCTACGCTAAGCAGGCGCTCGGAAACCGTGTAGCCGGCGTTTTTTAACACCTCAATGCAGGATTTGCGGGTAATACCCGGCAAAATTGAGCCGGTAAGCATTGGCGTAACAACCTCGTTGTTTATTAAGAACATAACATTCATGGCGCCAACTTCTTCAATATATTTGCGCTCCACGCCGTCTAACCACAAAACCTGAGAGTAGCCTTGCTCCTCGGCCTTTTCGCCGGCACGGTTACTGGCAGCGTAGTTGCCGCCGCATTTGGCGTAGCCCGTACCGCCGCGCACCGCGCGAACATCCTCAGCCTCTATCATAATTCTAACCGGGTTTAAGCCCTCGGCGTAGTAGCTGCCAACCGGCGAAGTAATAATCATAAAAGTTGCGTGCTTTACCGAATGTACCCCTAAGGATTCGTCGTTCCCGAACATAAAGGGGCGAATGTATAGCGAGGTGCCGGGGGCCGAAGGCGTCCAATCCTGCTCCAAACGCACAAACTCAGTTAAAACCTGCAGCGCGTCCTGCTCGGGAATTTGGGGCAAACAAAGGCGCTCGGCCGAATTGTTCATGCGACGAATATTTTCTATTGGCCGAAACAGCTGAACCTTGCCGTCGGCTCGGCGGTAAGCCTTTAAACCCTCAAAAATCTCGGATCCGTAGTGCAGCACTGTGGCCGCCGGGTGTAACGAAATGTTGCCAAACGGCACAATGCGGGCATCGTGCCAACCTTTCTCCGGCGTGTAGTCCATTACAAACATGTGGTCGGTAAAAAATTTGCCAAAACCAAAAGCGTCGCTGGCCGGTTTTTGGGCCGGGTGGGTTGTTTTGGTTACCGAAATTTCCATTTTAACGCACTCCTTTAAATTTAATAAAAGCAATTAACCATTTTAGCATTATTACTATTTTAGGCTTTTTCGCCCATTTCAAGGGCGGTTAGGTTCACGCCTAACATATCACTGTGCTTTGCCGAAATCACCTTTTTTAAGGCGTTTTCAATTTGCTGGGGGTCATTTTCGCCCAATACGGCCAAAACCTTGCCCATTAAGATCATGTTAGCTAGGGTTGGCATATTGTTGTCGGAAGCCATTTGCGTAGCGGGTACATAGTAAACCGTAACATCCTGCCGCTGCACCTTACGCTCAATCAAGGTGCTGTCTACGAAAATGGTTCCGCCGGGGGCTACGCTGTTTTCGTACCGGTCTAACGAAGGTAAATTCATGGCAATTAAAACATCCGGATTACTAACAATGGGCGAGCCAATTGGCGTTTCGCTTAAAACAACGCTGCAGCTGGCCGTTCCGCCGCGCATTTCCGGCCCGTAGGAGGGCAGCCAGCTAACGTTTTTTCCAGCCATAAGGCCTTTATAGGCCAAAAATTTGCCCGAAAACAAAATTCCTTGCCCGCCAAAGCCGGCAAATAAATACTGTGTTGCAGACATTTTTGCTTAATCCTCCTTACCTTGTAGTGAGCGGTCTTTATAAACGCCAAGCGGATAATACGGAATCATTTTTTCGTCAATCCACTCCAGCGCCTTTTTGGGGGTTAAACCCCAGTTGGTGGGGCAGCTGGAAAGCACCTCAACCAGTGAAAATCCCTTGCCGTTTACCTGGTTTTCAAAGGCCTTTTTAATGGCTTTTTTGGCATTTTTAACATTGTTTACCGTGACGCGTGCCAAATATTCCGGCCCCTCTAACTGGGATAACATTTCGCAAACGCGAATGGGGTATCCGCAGTGGTTAACATCCCGCCCGTAGGGGGAGGTTTGGGTAATTTGCCCGGGCAGCGAAGTGGGAGCCATTTGGCCGCCAGTCATACCGTATATAGCGTTGTTAATAAAAATAACGGTGAGACTGTTACGGTTACTGCTTCAATTCGAGATGATAATACATTGGAGATAGAAATTCCACATAATGTGCCAGTCAAGA
>URRK01000280.1 GCA_900550315.1 uncultured Oscillospiraceae bacterium
TCTTCCGATCTCGCCAAAACAACTACATAAAAAACGCCCAGCGCCAACAAATTAAAATCTACCTTTAATAGGCTTTTGCGACCAATAAGCTGGGCCAAACCCAGCCCTGCAAACCCCAAAATAAAGCCCATTGGCACTAAGCTTAGCCAGTCGCTTAGCGCGTACAGTGCCAGGTGCACCCCGGTAAAGCGAAAAAACCTTAAATTAACGGTTGCCAGGCCAACCTTAGCGCCGCCCGGGCCAATGGGCTGCACATCTAAAAAGCAAACGGCCGCGGTCCAAAGTCCAAACAGTACCAGTGCCGCCGCACCGCTCCACAATAACCTTTTTTTACTTTTGGTTTCAACTTCTTTTTTCATTTTAATACAAATCCTTTACAACAAATTTGGCTTCTGGCGCGGTCTACCGTGCCACGGCAAACAGATTTTTATGTATTCTGCTTGCCTACCGTATTTATTGTAAAGGGCTTAATAAAATTTTAAAAGAGCGGCGGCGTCACCGGGGTGATACGATTCGTATCATTGCCATTTTAGCAGCAGAAAAAACTTTACCACCAAAAAGGTAAACGCAAAAAGCGCAGCGTAAGGCTGCAGTGTTGCCATAAAGCAAACCACCAGAGCCAAATTTAATAAAACAGAGATTTTGCATTTACCCCGCGCCCAAAAGCCGGTTTTAACATTTTGCAAGGCAAGGGTAACCACCCCGGTTATAACTGCACCCAAAGCCAAAACAAAATAAGCAGTTTTAATGGCAGGCAATATTCCCGTTAAGGCCGGCAGCGTTACCGCAAAAACCGCATTACCGCCCCGCTGAGCCAAAAGCGGCAAAAGTAGCAGTAGCACAAAGCTGCAATCTAACAAGCCAAAGGCAACGCTTTTAAAGGCTTGCACCCGTGTTTTTGTTTCTTTCCCCGCAAGGTTTAACAGCTCCTCCCCCGAAAGCAGCGTATCTACCGAAACGCTAAAATAGGCCGCAATGGCTTTTAACGATTCTATATTCGGCGTTCCCCTGCCGGATTCCCACTTAGAAACCGCCGTGCGGGAAACAAACAGCGCAGCCGCCAGCTGCTCCTGCGTTAGGCCGCGGCTTTTTCGCAGTTCCTGCAATTTTTGGCCAAGCTCCAAAAAAATTCCCCCTTTGCAAGTGCTAAATACACTACTATTCACCATAAAATTTACAATTATGAAACCACAATGTCACACTTCGCACGGTTTGCTTTTGTTTCATTATATCTAACTTTTTAAATAAAGTCAATTGTCGGCAAGGACTTATATTCAACCGGTATAAACCTTGCAAGCAACGCTTTTATAAAAACAACCCTTTGAGAAAGACACCGTTGCTCTCAAAGGGTAAATAAAATATTGCTTTTACAGGTTAAGCAGAAAAAAATCACAACCTTTATATGGATGGCTGAATTTTAAAGGCAATTCATGCTCCTCCACTTTTTTAAACCCCGCTTTTTCATAAAACTTATGCGCTCTTACGGTGTTACGCTTTGTATCAAGCAAAATTGTTGTAAAGCCTTTTGCCTTTGCAAAGGATAATAACTCAGCGTATAATTTTTGCCCAAGGTGAACGGGTTTCCCTTGATAATAATCTTCATACACAAAAAACTTTTTTAACACGGCAACCTCTTTACCATACGGCATAATGCCAATTGAACCGGCCAATTTTCCGTTATCTGTTGCAACCCAAAAATTTCCGCCGGCGTTTAGGTAACACTCTTTAATGTTCAATAAATCCGGCTGGTCGTTTACCGTAACCAAAGGGCGCGTTCCGTCATTTTGAAAATGCAGCACTAAATCTATTACATCTTGCGTATAGCAGTCTTTAAACAGGGTAATTGAGATCATAATAATTGATTTACTCCTAAAAATACAATTCCAAATCTCATTAAAGTTTGAAAGTAATGTCTTTGCCAAGGTATTGTCCTTAACAATGGTTGCCTGCCATTCGTGACCGCAAGCACCTCTCCACCATACTTTTTTATTTGAGCCGAAGGTAATGTCATCGGGTGTAAGCGGTAAATTCTTCTCTGACCACTCCGAAACAAGCTCCGGGTGTACTTTTGCTAAACTGTTACTCATATCAAAACCTCCACTTCCTCTGTGATTAGAGTATATGA
>URRK01000281.1 GCA_900550315.1 uncultured Oscillospiraceae bacterium
GTAAAACAAAGCGCTAAAGCTAAAATTATTAGCCTGTATTAAAAAAAGCCCGCGTCTTAAATTTTAAGGCGCGGGCTTTTTTGTTAAGTTTAAATTTTTAGCCTAAGCTGCCCCCAAAGGCTGCCGCAGTTTACCTGCCGAAAGTCTTTTTGGGGATTGGGTAAATTACTTGCGAATTTTTAGTTCAAAGGCAAAATGAATATTTTTTTCCTTTAAACGGTATTTTTCCTGCAATTGCGGGCCGCAGGAGCCGGAGCCAATGCCGGAAACCTTATAATCTATTCTAAGGTTGGTGGCAAACGGCTCGGTTAATTCGTTTAAATGGTTGGCGCACTGCAGCTGGTGCCCGGAATATTTAGAAACATTAATCTCCATTGTTTTTTCGGGAACAAATGTTAAATTGCCAATGCTCAGCTCTGTAACGCCAAAATGGTTCCCCTGCTCTTGGGGGCGTACATACGGTACAAACTCTTTTTCAACCGTGCTGTTGTGCCAATTTAAAGAAGCGTGGTGGTGCAAATCGCAATAGCTTTCTCCCGGGCCGTAGCCGTAGTAGGTAAAATTGGTTACGCTTTTCGGCAGTTTAAGGTTAAAGCCCAAACGCGGTAAGTAGTAAGCATCTTTATTAACCGTACCGTGAAGATCAAAACGAACGGCCCCGTTTTGCAAAACGGTTACCTTTAGGGTGTAAACAAAAAACGGTTGGCGCGAAATGCCCGCAACCGAGCATTTGGCAATAATAACGCCGTTTTTCAGCTGTACATCGTAGGTTTTATTAAAAGCAACATCTAAATTTTCACTTTTAAAATGCCCTTTGTTCCAATAAATCTGCACATACCGGTCGTTATCGGTTGCGGCACGGTGTGCCGAAAGGTAAATAGGCTGCTGCAGCTGTTCAACCCCGTTTACAACCAGGCTGCTAAAATTGCCGAGCTGCTTGGAAAAGGTGTAGCAAAAGCCGTTGCCCTTGGCGTAAATGTTAAACTCATCCTGCGTTAGGGGGCACAACGGTGCCTCGCTTGGTACAGCCACCCGGTTACAGCCTGGAACAGGCTGTGCAAGGTGCCCAACCTCCTCCCCGTTTTGGTAAAGGAACACGGTAAACTCTGCCCCCAAGCGGCAGGTTTCAGGCAACGGTTTTGTTAATAAAATTTCTGCCGTTTTGTGCGGGGCGCAGGTTACGGCAACGGTTTCGTCCTGCGTTAGCTCGCCGTCTACCTGCACGGTGTACCGCAAAGTAAAATCTTTGGCGGTAACAGCTGTGTGGTCAAACCAGTTGGTAAACTGCAGCTTTTGGCCTTTTATTGCAAAGCGAAAAGGCGTGTAGGCCGCTTTAATTTCGTAGGTTCCGGCCTTAAAGCTGCGGTCATAAAACACCATACCGTCACAGCAAAAATTCCCGTCTTGAGTCAGTTCCCCTTTAAAATCACCGCCGTATTTCGGCACACCGTCTACCAAAACGGTGTGGTCAGCCCACTCCCAAATGCAGCCGCCCAAAAAGTTGGGGTATTGCTCAATCAGCTCCATGTACTCCTTCAATCCACCGGGGCCAACGCCCATGGCGTGGCAAAATTCGCACAAAAACAGCGGGCGTTTATCGTCTAACGAAAGCAGCATGCGGCACTGGTCCGGCCCTGTGTACATCCGGCTGCGCACGGTAAGGCCCTTGTAATCCACATCGCCCTGGCAAAGGTAAATGCTTTTATTATAGTAAGAGTTCATTAGGCGGTCAAAATCCTCGCGCCAGCCGCCCTCGTAATGAATCAGCCGGCCATCGTTCAGCGTGCCCATCCAATCAATAACCTTGCGGTGATTGGTACCCATAAAGGATTCGTTACCCAGCGACCACATAATCACGCAGGGGTGGTTTTTATCCCGATCGATCATGCGGCGAACACGGCTGAAAAACGCCGCCTCAAACCGCGGGTCCTCGGCAATCAGCTGCGGGTCCATCATGGGGTCTACGCCCACGCCGTGGCTTTCTAAATCGCCCTCGTCTACTACATAAAACCCAAATCGGTCGCACAGGGTTAAAAAAACAGAGGAATTGGGGTAGTGCGAGGTGCGAATGGTGTTAATGTTAAACCGCTTCATGGTAAGCAGGTCGTTTAT
>URRK01000282.1 GCA_900550315.1 uncultured Oscillospiraceae bacterium
ATTCAAATAAGAACCTGGGAAATGCACCACACGGCAGAGTTTGGTATTGCCGCGCACTGGAAGTATAAAGAGGGAATTCAAAAGGTAGACAGCAAGTTAGAGGATCGACTTTTGTGGATCCGCCAGATTTTAGACAGCCAAAAGGACGGCGACAACCCGGAGGATTTAGTTCAAACCATTAAAACCGACCTGCCGCTGGAGGATGTTTTTGCCGTAACCCCTAAAGGTGATGTTATTAATTTGCCGGCCGGCGGTACGGTAATTGATTTTGCCTTTGCCATTCATTCTCAGGTAGGAATTAAAATGACGGGCGCCAAGGTGGACGGACGCATTGTGCCGTTGAACCACAAGGTGCAGACCGGCGAAATTATTGAAATTTTAACCACCAATCAACCCGGGCACGGCCCCAGCCGCGACTGGCTGAATATTGCCGTAACCACACAGGCTAAAAGCAAAATTCGCAATTGGTTTAAAAAAGAGCGCCGTAACGAGAATATTGCCGCAGGTAAGGCGCAAATTGAGCGGGACTTTGCCCGCAACGGAATTCGGCTGGATGAGAACGAAATGCAGCAATTTTTAGCCGATGTTGCCCGCCGGCAAAAGCAGCCAAGCGTAGAGGAGCTTTACGCGGCCATTGGCTACGGCGGTATTTTGCTTTCTAAAATCATGCCCCGAATTAAAGAGGATTACAATAAGCTAATTGCCGCTAAAAAGCCGGTTAATTTGCAGGATATTGTTAAGCCTAAGCACACCACCTCAAGCGACGGTGTGGTAATAGAGGGCATTGAAAACTGCTTAATTAAGCTTTCGCGCTGCTGCACACCGCTGCCCGGCGATGAAATTATTGGCTTTATTACCCGGGGGCACGGTGTTTCGGTTCATAAAAGGGATTGCATTAATGTTCCGCGCGATATTAGCACCGCGCAGGAGCCGGAGCGTTGGGTTTCGGCCTATTGGGAGGATACGAAGCGCACCAGCTTTAAAGCCTCGCTTAAAATTATTGGGCTGGACCGCAACGGCATGCTGGCCGATGTTACCCTTATGCTGGCCGGCGGCAATGTGCCAATGCACAATGTAAACGCCCGCCAAACAAAGGACGGCAACTGCATTATTACCGTTACTTTAAGCGTGCAAAACGCCGACCATTTGCGTACCATTTGCCAAAAGCTAAGTAAAATTGAGGGCGTTTTTAAGGTAGAACGCAATATTTTATAATTAATTTATGTAACAAATTTTAAAGAAAGGGGCCGGTATTTTGAAAGCAGTTGTTCAACGGTGCAGCAGTGCGGCTGTTACCGCAAACGGCCAGCCGGCCGGCAGCATTCAAAAAGGGCTGCTTTTGCTGTTGGGCGTTATGGGGGACGATACCGAGCAGGACGCCGACCTGCTGGCCCAAAAAATTGCAAAGCTGCGAATTTTTTGCGACGCGCAGCAAAAGTTAAATTTAAACGTAAACCAGGTGCAGGGGGCGGTGCTTTGTGTTTCTAACTTTACGCTTTGCGCCGATCTGAAAAAAGGCAACCGGCCGGATTTTGGCGGCGCCATGCCGCCGCAGCGGGCAAACGAGCTGTACCGGTATTTTTGCGAACAGCTGCAAAAGCAGGGCGTTGCGGTGCAAACCGGCGTTTTTGGGGCCGATATGCAAATTTCACTTTGCTGCGACGGCCCTATAACCCTAACCTACAACACAAAAATTTGGCGCAAGTAAAGCTGGAGGAGCTTATGCAAATTTTAACCTTTAACCAAAACCCAATGGGGCAAAACTGCTATGCCGTTTTAAAAGGCCAACAAGCATTAATTATTGATCCCGGCTTTTACACCGCAGAGCTCGCCGAGTTTTTAGCGCAGCACGGCCCGGCGGTAGAATATGTTTTACTAACCCACGGCCATTTTGACCACTTTTTAGCCCTGCCGCGGGTGCTGGCCCTTTGCCCAAACGCAAAGGTGGTGCTGCACGAAGCCGACCTTGCCGCTTTAACCGACCCTATGATCAGCTTAGCGGCCGTTTTTCAGCAGCCGCAGCCCAATATGCAGGCCAACATTGTTTTAAAAAACGAGCAGCAGACCCTGCCCTTTGCGGGGGAGGCCATTCACTTTATGCACACCCC
>URRK01000283.1 GCA_900550315.1 uncultured Oscillospiraceae bacterium
TAAAGCCCAAAAAGTTGTTTTGCACCGGCGTGGTGTTAAAAATCGGTACGGTTGCGTTAACAACATCGGCTTCTGCATCGTCATCTACGGGTTCCTCTGCTTCCTCGCCGTCATCATCATAAATATTATCGTCCACTTCGTCGGTAAGGTCCGAAGAATCGGAATTATCAGAAAAATCGGAAGATACCTCTGCAGTAGCGCTGGAATTTTTTTTGGTGTTTTTCTTAGTTTTTTTGCCGCTGCTTTTGCCGGAGCAGGCCGAAAAGGCCGCAACACTTAACACCAATACCAAAGCGAAACAAATTAATTTTACAATACGGTTTTTCATGCTTTACGCCCCTTTCTTAAAGCCAATACTGCACCGGCCGCTAAAACCGAAAACACAATTGCCAGCACCGGCAGGGCCACATCCCCGGTAGCGGGAATTTCGTCCTCAAACCTGGTATCGGCACCCGGCAAGTTGGTCACCGCATTTTTAACAGTTAAATGCTCGTAATCGGCGTCGGGCCGTGCCTCGGGAGTGGGATCCTCGGCCAGGCCAAAGCTCCTGTTGTAAAGCGCTAAGAAATTAAAATCGGTTTTGGCGTTGCCCTCTACCACCAGGTAAAGTACGCCGCTAAAATCGGCCATAATGCGGCTGGCGGAATGTACACCGCTTTGGGCAAATTCGGTACCCTCAACCTTATTGTTTCCGGCCTCGTCATACGCCAAATAGGCTTTGGCACCGTTTTTAGGTTCAGCAGCAAATACCAAATCGGCACGGGAGCCAACCTCTAACTTGTAAACCGATTTTTTACCGGCAGCCGAGCCGGAAAGGTCGGTATCTGTTAGCTGGTTGTAAAAAGCCTCGCAGTAGGCGTTTTCGTAATTGCGCTCAATTAACCCATTGGGTAGCGGCGTAATGGTAACAGCGTCCATGTACATGGCAAAATCGCCGGCAAAATAAAGGGCAATGTAATTGGTTACGGCGGTAATTTCGTAGGTCATGGTCAGCCAGCCGTTAGCGTCCTTTTCGGTGGTAGAAGTTACTGCACCAACAGTACCGCTCCACTTCTCACCAATATTGTTTTCGTAAAATGCGTAAGGCAGGTAGCGGCCAATAGGGCCCTGACCTCTGTAGTTCCAAGCGTTGTCCCACTGGTTGGTATAATAAATTGAATGGTACGAGCCACTACTGCCCCATTTGCCCTCCGGTGTGCGAACCGGCTTAAAGTGCACGGTTACATAGTACTTTTCGCCAATTTTTAACTGGCCCATGGTGCCGTCAAACAGCGAGATTGCGTAAGTACCGCTGGTATTAGAATCGTACTTAATGCTGCACTTACCGTCATAAACATTAGGGTCATTCTTACTTGTTGCCTTGTAAATAGAAAAGGTTTTGGACATCTGATTTCCTGCGCCATTAAAGCTTTCAAAGCTTTGCTCAAAGCAGCCTTCGTCAATCCACTTGGCGTAATAGGTAGTATCTGCCTGCGGGAATACCGCAATACTAACCGCGTTTTGATAAGCGGCGTCCTCATACCACCCGGCAAAAGATTTACCGGCCGGCGGTGTGGGGTTTTTCACCGTTAACTTCATGCCGGCAGGGCCGGTTACCGCCTGTGGTGCCTCAACGCCCGGCGCAACAAAGTTAACCGTTACCATGGGCACCTCGGTTACTTCAACATCATCCATATAATAAGTAGCAGTACCCCAACTGGTTAAACCAAAATATTTTTGCGAGGCAATAAAGTAATATTCAATTTCGGTAAACTCGTTTACATGCTTGTAATCGCTGCCAATGTAAGCAATAGATTCCTGCGCTGCAAAGCTCCAGGGGTTTTTACGTTCCCACAGCTGGGTAAAGCTTAGCCCAGTGCCGGAGCCAACATTTGTAACCTTTAGCTTAGCCGAAAAACGGTAGCCCTTGCCAACCGTTAGCTCGGTGTAAGGGTCGCTTAAGGTTAAAACCCTAGTAGCACTGGTTACGCTGCCGTCTTTAAACAGCGAATGGGTGCCGCCGGTAACGTTTGCGTCCCCGGCTTTGCCGCTGTAAATTGAAAAGCCGGGGAC
>URRK01000284.1 GCA_900550315.1 uncultured Oscillospiraceae bacterium
CGGGCACAAAATTGCAAATTACTATTAATTCCTGCCCGGCGTCATCAATTCGCCGAAACGCAATAACGCTTTGGTCTTTATCATCATTAGCAATCCAGCTAAAGCCCTCCCACGAAAGGTCTTGCTGCCAAAGGGGGGCGCTGGCTTTATAAAACCCGTTTAACGCCTTTACATACGCCTGCATTTGCCGGTGCGCTTCGTAATCCAGCAACAGCCAATCCAACTGCTCATCATACCGCCATTCAATAAACTGGGCAAACTCCTGCCCCATAAACAAAAGCTTTTTGCCGGGGTGCGCCATCATGTAACCGTAAAACGCGCGCAGCGAGGCGAATTTTTGCTCGTAATCGCCCGACATTTTTTCTATCATAGAGCGCTTGCCGTGCACCACCTCGTCGTGCGAAATGGGCAGCACGTAGTTTTCACTGAACGCGTAGAAAAAGGAAAAAGTTAGCGCGTCGTGATTATATTTTCGGCCCAACGGGTCCATAGACATATACCGCAGCATATCGTTCATCCAGCCCATGTTCCACTTAAAGTTAAAGCCCAGCCCGCCGTCGTAGGGGGGCTTGGTTACCATAGGCCATGCGGTAGATTCCTCGGCTATGAGCATAACTGAGCCCGAAATTTCAAACACCTGACGGCTCAGCTCCTTAAAAAAGGCAACCGCCTCTAAATTCTCGTTCGAGCCGTGAATGTTCGGCCGCCATTGCCCGGCCTCGCGGCCGTAATCTAAATAAAGCATCGAGGCAACCGCGTCTACCCGCAGGCCGTCTACATGGTAATTTTTTAACCAAAACAGCGCGCTGGAAATTAAAAAGCTTTGCACCTCGGGTCGGCCGTAATCAAAAACAACGGTTCCCCATTCCTTGTGCTCGCCCTTCAGCGGGTCGGCGTATTCAAAACAGGGCTCGCCGTCAAACCGGTACAGGCCAAAGGCATCCTTTGGAAAATGTGCCGGCACCCAGTCTAAAATAACGCCAATGCCGTTTTGGTGCATAATATCTACAAACTGCATAAACTGCTCCGGCGTGCCGTAGCGGGAGGTTGGCGCAAAATACCCCGTTACCTGGTAGCCCCAGGAGCCCTCAAACGGGTACTCGGTAACCGGCATTAGCTCCACATGCGTGTAGCCCATTTTTAAAACATAGCTTGAAAGCTCGTTGGCCAAGGTAACATAATCTAAGGTGTTGCCGTCGCCAAACCGCTTCCAGGAGCCTAAATGTACCTCGTAAATGTTAACCGGCGATTTATAAATGTTGGTTTGGTCGCGTTTATTTAAAAATTCAGCGTCCTGCCAACGGTAGCCGCCCAACCGGTACAGCTTAGAGGCCGTACCTGGCGCCGTTTCAGCGTGAAAAGCAAAGGGGTCGGCCTTAAAAAGTACATCGCCCGCTTTGGTTTCAATGGCGTATTTGTAGGCCTGGTACTGCTCGGTGCCGGCAATAAAGCATTCCCACACACCATTTTTAACAAGGGACATACTATTTTTATGCAGCTGCCAGTTGTTAAAATCACCAACCACGCAAACATTTTTTGCGTGCGGCGCCCAAACCCGGAACAGCGCCCCCATCTCTTCATTCTGCACGGTAAAGTGGCTGCCTAAAAACTCGTACGCGTTGCCAAGCGAATAGCAACCCCACATTTCGTCTATTTTACGCACACCGTTCGACATGAAAAATCACCCCTTGTAAAGCCGCACCACCGCAAAAATTTAAACTTTAACGGCAAAAAAATTTTCTATATTCAGTATACCATTTTTTTAACGCCTTTACAAGGTGATAATTGCCGCAACAACGCTGTCCGATGTAGTATTTTTTGCTCAATATTTGTTATTATTGCACAAATAAAGCGCAAAAAACACCTAATTTTGTAAAAAAAATTTTACAATTGCACAAAAATAAACATTTTTCCGGTACTGGCGCCGTTTAGGCGTATTGTGTAAGACGGCAAGCACTCAACTCTCTTTTTTGTTGGCCGGCAAAAACCCACTTCCATTTTACTTCGGCCAACAAGGCAACCGGCAAAAAAATAAGCCG
>URRK01000285.1 GCA_900550315.1 uncultured Oscillospiraceae bacterium
TGCTTTCGGCCCCGCGAATTTTAAAAAAACGGTGATTGTTCTTGAAAAATACCTTTGAATTGATTTATGATGTTGTTTGCCAAATTCCGCCCGGCCGGGTGGCAACCTACGGGCAGGTGGCAATGCTGGCGGGCAATCCCCGTTGGTCCCGCGTGGTGGGCTATGCGCTGCACGCCAACCCCCGCCCGGGGCAAATTCCCTGCCACCGGGTAGTAGACCGGTTTGGCCGGGTTTCATCGGCGTTTGCCTTTGGCGGGCAAAACCGGCAAATAGAGCTGCTGCAGCAGGAGGGGGTAGAATTTACCCCGGACGGCCGCGTAGACTTAAAAAAATACGGTATTTAAACCGGGATTATTTTGGTTTATAAATTTTTTGGCAAATTTTCCTCTTAAAATTTTGCAGAGGTATTGACAACGCTGTGAAAGCGTGGTAAAATGTTATTGTAATGAGCAAGGATGTTCATGCAGCCGTGTATTGCACTCGGCTGTGTGGGCGTCCTTGTTTTTTTTGTTTGGGTGTTGGTGCGGCGCCTTTTTGCCGCCCTACCCGTAGGAAAGGAAGAGAAAAACATGAAGCTTGAGGGTCAGGTGCGTATTCCGTCCGGCTGCGCTATTTCAGCGCTCATCTCTAAAAACGGGAACCGGATGTCCGGCGAAACCATTATGAAAAGCATGGTACCCATGCACGACCGCTCCAACGGCTTGGGCGGCGGCTTTGCCGGGTACGGTATTTACCCGGAATACAAAGAGTTTTACGCGTTTCACATTTTTTATAACGACAACGAGGCTCGCGTGCGATGCGAGCGCCTGCTGAAGGACCGGTTTGAAATTGTTAAGGCTGAGAATGTGCCCATTCGCAAAATTCCCGAAATTACCGATATTCCGCTAATTTGGCGATATTTTGTGGCGCCGCTTTCCTCGGTGCTTTCCCGCCTGCAGTTAGATGAAAAAGAATATGTTGCCCGCACGGTAGTGACTATTAACGCCAAGTCTGAGGGGGCTTATGTTTTCTCCAGCGGTAAAAACATGGGCACCTTTAAGGCCGTTGGTTTTCCCGAGGATGTTGGCCGTTTTTACCGGTTAGAGGAATACGAGGGCTACTCCTGGACGGCGCACGGCCGTTACCCCACCAATACCCCCGGCTGGTGGGGCGGGGCGCACCCCTTTACGCTGCTGGATTATTCTATTGTACATAACGGTGAAATTTCCTCCTACGACGCGAACCGCCGCTACATTGAAATGTTTGGCTACAAATGTACCCTGCAAACCGATACCGAGGTTATTACCTACATTGCCGATTATTTACTGCGGCGGCAGGGCCTGACCTTGCAGGAAACGGCACAGGTAATTGCCGCCCCGTTTTGGAGCACCATTAACAGCAAGCCTAAGGCCGAGGCCGAGCAGCTGGCCTTTTTACGCAAAATTTACCCCAGCTTGTTAATTACCGGCCCGTTTTCTATTGTATTAGGGTTTGAGGGCGGCTTAATGGCGTTAAACGACCGCCTAAAGCTGCGTTCTATGGTAGTGGCCGAAAAAAATGATATGGTTTACATTGCCAGTGAGGAGGCCGCCATTCGCGTCATGGAGCCGCAGGTAGAAAATGTTTGGGCGCCGGCCGGCGGCGAGCCGGTAATTGTAAAGGTTAAGGAGGGCGCTTACTAATGCCAGTTTCTTATTTATTCCCCGAATTCCAAGTAATACGGGATCCAAACCGCTGCATTGCCTGCCGCGTTTGCGAACGGCAGTGTGCCAACGAGGTGCACCGTTTTGACGCCGAGGGCAATGTAATGCTCAGCGACGAAAGCAAGTGTGTAGATTGCCAGCGCTGCGTGTGCGTTTGCCCTACCCACGCCTTAAAAATTGTAAAAAACGATTGCGCGTTTCGCGAGAACGCCAATTGGCAGACCGGTACCATTAAAGAAATTTACAAACAGGCGGCCAGCGGCGGCGTGCTGCTTTCCTCTATGGGCAATCCCAAGCCGCTGCCGGTATACTGGGACAAAATTCTCATAAACGCCTCCCAGGTCACCAA
>URRK01000286.1 GCA_900550315.1 uncultured Oscillospiraceae bacterium
GCGTCAGCTGCTGGCAACCCCCGCCGCACCAATTTTTGCGCTGGTAGATAAAGCGGCTTTAGAAAAGCTGCTGCACGCTGAAAGGGCCGAGCCGTGGTACGGCCAGCTAATGACCACTCCGCAAACGGTTGCCTACATGCTTATGTTGAATTACTGGTTAGAAAAATTTAAGGTAAAAATAGTTTGAAAAGTTAGTGCTTTTCTATTATAATAAAAAGGAACCAAGCCTTTTGGCGTTGGAATTTTAAAATTTGGAGCAAAGCAATATGCTGCACAGCAAAACTTTAAAGGTTGTAACTAACGGGGATCTTATTTACCTTACCTTCCCCTCCCTTTGCATGCCGGGGGTAACGGCGGCGTTTTCTACCCGCATGGGCGGGTACAGCCGCGGGCGCTTTGCGCAAATGAATTTAAGCTTTACAAACGGCGATAGCCGCGAAACCGTTTTAAAAAATTACGAGGTGCTGTTGGGCGCGCTAAAGCTAAACCCCAAGCGGGCCGTGCTGAGCCACCAAACCCACACCAACAGGCTTAGGGTTGTAACCAAGGCGGATATTGGCAAGGGCATTGTAAAACCGCGGGACTATGAAAATATAGACGGTCTAATTACCAACCTGCCCGGCGTGCCGCTGGTTACGCAGTACGCCGATTGCGTGCCGCTGCTGTTTTTTGATCCGGTAAAAAGGGTTGTGGCGGCCGCGCACGCCGGCTGGCGGGGCACCGTGCAGGAGATTGGGGCGAAAACCGTGCAAAAAATGCAGGCCGGATTTGGCTGCTGCCCTGCCGATATTCACGCGGCGATCGGCCCCTCGATTGGCCCGTGCTGCTACGAGGTAGACCGCCCGGTAATTAAGGCGGTTTGCGCCTTAAGCTACCTTGCGCCGGAGCAGGTTTTAACCCCGGTAGACGCTACCCACCAAAAGCTGAATCTTCAGCAAACCAACGCCCTTATTTTGCAGCACGCCGGCATTTTGCCGCAAAACCTAACGGTCAGCGACCTTTGCACCTGCTGTAATTCCAACTATTTTCATTCCCACCGTGCTACGGGCGGCAGCCGCGGCAATTTAGCGGCGGTTATTGCGTTAACCGAATAAAATCGTTTGTAAATCTGAAACATACGGGCGAAAATAAATAACAATTTTAGCAATTTGTATATTGCTTTTTTAAAAAAGTATGCTATACTAATTTTGCGGAGCAAGCCTTGTGCCGCAAAATTAGTATAGCTTTATTTTTAGGGAGAGAGAAAAATGCTGACAAATGGATTTGTAACCGGAGTAAACTATTGGGCCTCGAACGCCGGCATTAAAATGTGGCGGGAGTTTGAGCCAAAGGTGATCGACGACGATTTTAAACGCTTGGCTGCCCTAAAGCTGGATGTGGTTCGCCTGTTTCCGCTGTGGCCGGATTTTCAGCCGATTTTACGGCTGTACGCCGGTCGCGGAACCGAGGGGGACATACGCACCACCGGGGAGGAGAATTTAGGCTACGAGCCGGCCGCCTTTGCGGGGCTGGATGAAACCATGTTAGAGCGTTTTGCCGCCGTTTTAGATTTAGCCCAAAAGCACGGCCTAAAGGTTTGTGTTGGCATTGTAACGGGCTGGATGAGCGGGCGCTTATTTGCCCCGCCGGCGCTGGACGGCAAAAATTTGTTGACCGACCCTACCGCCCTTTACTACGAACTGCGCTTTGTGCGGGAGTTTGTTCGGCGGTTTAAAAACCGGGAGGAGATTATTGGCTGGACCTCGGGCAACGAGACCGACTGCCTGGCCATTGCCACGCCAACCGAGCAGGCTAACTGGGCGCTGAATATGTACAACGCCATTCGCGCGGTAGATCCTGACCGCCCGATTTTAGAGGATATGCACCCCTTGCGGCACAATGGGGCCGACCGGCTGTACGACCGGCACGATATGTTTGAGGTTACCACCGTGCACCCCTACGCCAAATTTACCCCTTACGCGTTAAACGAGCCAATTACCAGCATGCGCGGGCTGCTGCACGCCGTTGCCGAGGCCAAAGCCTGC
>URRK01000287.1 GCA_900550315.1 uncultured Oscillospiraceae bacterium
CGCCGGGGGTAGAAAATGCCAGCTGCGAATTTAATGTGCAAACGCTAAAGCCAACCTACCGGCTGTTAATTGGTATTCCGGGTCGCTCTAACGCCTTTGCTATTTCAGAAAAGCTGGGCCTGCCGGCGCACATTGTGCAAAAGGCGGGGGAATTGGTTTCGGTCGAAAATCACCGGTTTGAGGAAATGGTTGGCCGGCTGGAGCAGGCGCATATAGAGGCCGAAAAAGAACGCTCAGAAGCGGTGCGGCTGCGCAGCAGCTTAGAGCAAAGCAAAAAATCGGCCGGTCAGCGGTTAGAGGAAATTAATAAAGAAAAGCAAAAGATTATTGAAAAAGCGCGGCAGCAGGCAAACGATATGATAGAATATGCCCGCAACCGTTCTAACCAACTGCTTAATGAAATGGAGGAGCTGAAAAAGCAGCAAACCAAACAAAATAATCAACAGTCGGTTTTAAAGGCGCGTACCCTTGCCAAAAGCACGATTCGGGAAATGGAGGGCAAGACCGACAGCACCGAGCAACCCAAAACCAACGATTTTGCCAATTACCGGCTGCCCCGCCCGCTGCAAATTGGGGATAGGGTTGTTGTAAAAGATTTTAGTACCAATGCCGTGGTAGAACGCCTAAGCAGCGACGGCGCGTTTGTGTTTGTGGCCGACGGCTTTTTAAAAACAAAGGTGCCGGTGCAAAGCGTTATGCTAAGCACTGAAAAGCAAATAAAAGCCGCGCAGCCGCGCACCCGCAAGGTTAGTGCCAAAGGCCTAAAGCCCTCGCAAAGGGAGCAAAAGCGCGAGCTGGATATTCGGGGCTTTGCCAGCGACGAGGGCTTGCTGGAGGTAGACCGCTTTTTAGATGAGGCGGTGCTGGCCGGCGTTCAAACGGTTTACATTATTCACGGTAAGGGCACCGGCGTTTTAAAAAAGGCTGTTCGGGCGCACCTAAGGCGGCACCCCAGCGTGCAAAGCAGCCGCCCCGGCGTTTTTGGCGAGGGGGAGGACGGCGTTACGGTAGTAGAGCTAAAGTAATACTTTTTTGCGGCACCGTGTTTAAATTATTGTGGTGTTACATTTAATTTTTGCAGTGTTATGTTTAAAAATCCCCCTTTTGCAAATGCTAAAAAGCGAAAGCCTTGGTAAAACGGTTTTACCAAGGGTCGCCGGCTTTGCAAGGGGGAATTTTAATGCCAAAGCAAGAAAACAGCTTTTGGGTGCGAAGCATTTGCTGCTGCGTTTTTGTAGCGGCGTTGGCTTTTTGCTGCATTTTAAGGCTTATTCGCGTTGGCAGTACGGTTTTGCCGGCCGCCGCGCTGCAAAACACCGTTTCGGTAGAGGTAGAAAGCGGCCGCGGATTAATTTACGATTGCAAGGGCCGCTCGGTTTACACCAAAAAGCAGCAGGCCTGCGTTTTTTTACCCTGCCTCCAAAGCCTGCAAACCGTTCAAAACTATTGCGGCGGCAGCACGCTGCAGCAGGCGCTGCAAAGGCTAAATAACAACCTGCCGTTTGTGCTGCTGCAGGAAAATAAAATAAACCAAAAAGGGGTGTACTGTACGCCGGTGGTAAACCGGGCGCAGGCCCCCTACGGGTTAGAGCACCTTTTGGGCTATGTAAACGGCGAAGGACAGGGGGTTTACGGGTTAGAGCTGGCTTACAACAGCCTATTGCAAAGCGCTGCCAAAACAACCCTTTGTTTTGCGGTAGACGCAGCCGGAAATTATTTGCTGGGGGCAGAGCCCACCTTAAAAAACAACCGCAGCAGCGGCGCGGTTTATTTAACGGTAGATTTAGACCTGCAAAAAGCGGTTTTTGAAAGCTGCGAGGGGCTTAAAACCGGCGGCGTGGTGATTACAGAGGTGCAAACCGGAAAAATTAGGGCCATGCTGAGCCGGCCGGGTTTTGACGCCCAAAGCTTGGCGGATTATTTAAAGTCGCCGAATTCCCCTTTTTTAAACCGCTGCCTTTCAAGGTACAATGTTGGCTCGGCCTTTAAACCGCTGATTGCCGCCGCGCTGCTGGAAAAC
>URRK01000288.1 GCA_900550315.1 uncultured Oscillospiraceae bacterium
TTTAACGGCGATGTAAACGGGGACAACGAAACAAACCTAAAGGATGTTGTGGCCATTACCCGTAAGGTGCTGGGCTAAAAGCGCCTAAGGAAACCTAAATAGAGCGTGTACCGATAATTACGGGCGGTGCTGCCAAAAACGGCGGCACCGCCCAGGTTTGTTTAAGACCCCAAAAAAGCCAACCGGGTTTGTTTAAGGCCCCGAAAAGCCAATTGCCAAGCTGCAAAAAGCTTTGGGCAAAAGGGCTGCCGCGGCCGAAATTTTGCAAAATTAAGCATTGACAAATAATAGCAGGTATAGTAAAATAATTAAGTATATTTGGGCTGCTTTGCAGCTTAAAATATAAATAAAATTTAGAAACGGAGTTTATTTTCATGGACGACCCTGACCCTGGTAACATTATTTTTAAGCTGGTATTGCTGTTGGTATTAATTTTGGTAAACGCATTTTTTGCCATGAGCGAAATTGCCATTATTACTTTGAACGATACCAAACTAAAAAAAGCCGCCGAGGAGGGCGATAAAAAATCGCTTAGTATTTTAAAGCTAACCGAAAACCCCTCCGGGTTTTTATCTACCATTCAAATCGGCGTAACGCTGGCAGGCTTTTTAACCTCTGCCTCCGCCTCTGAAAGCTTTTCTACCCCCTTGGCAAACTGGCTGTGGAGTATATGGGCCACTGGATCCCCGCCCGCCTGGCTGCAAAGTACAGCCACGGTACTAATTACTATTATTATGTCTTACTTTTCGCTGGTGCTGGGCGAGCTAACGCCCAAACGCATTGCCTTGCAGGCCAGCGAGCAAATTTCCTACAAAATTGTTGGCATTTTACTGTTCTTTAAATCCCTGTTTAAGCCGGTTGTAAAGCTGCTAACGGTTTCTACCAACCTTTTGGTGCGTATGCTGGGGTACGACCCCAACGCCAGCGAGGAAAATGTTACGGAGGAAGAGATCCGTATGATGGTAGACGCCGGCGAGGAAAAGGGCGTTATTGAGGAAAGCCAAAAGGAAATGATCAATAACATTTTTGATTTTGACGATGTACCCGTGTTAGAGGTTATGACCCATCGCACCGAAATGGAAGCGGTAGAGATCAGCGACAAAATTGAGGATGTTGTGAAATTAGGCTGCGAAAAGGGCTATTCCCGTATTCCCGTTTATGAAGATGAATTAGATAATATTAAGGGCATTTTATATGTAAAAGACCTTTTACCCTATGTTGGTAAGTCTATGCCGGCCGGCAAAAAAATCTCCCGTATGATGCGGGAGGCCAACTTTGTGCCGGAATCTAAACGCTGCGGCGATCTGTTTAAAGAAATGACCGAAAAGCACGTGCAAATGATGATCGTCTCCGACGAGTACGGCGCGGTAAGCGGCTTGGTAACTATTGAGGATCTGTTAGAATCGATTGTTGGTAATATTCAAGATGAATACGACAACGAGGAGCAGGATATTGTAAAGGTGAACGACACCACCTTTAATTTTGACGGCACCACAAACATTGACGAGGTAGAGGAACAGCTGGATCTTAAATTCCCGGAAGGGGAATATGACACTTTAGGCGGATTTATTATGTCTGAGTTAGGCCATATTCCAACCGAGGAGGAAAAGGCCGAGGTAACCTTTGGCGGTTACTCCTTTAAAGTGTTGGAGGTTGAGGAGCGGCGTATTGAAACCGTTCGGGCCGAAAAGCTGCCGGAGCAGGCTGAGCCGGAAAACGCCGCCGAGCCGGATATAAAGGATTAATTTTCAGCCGTCCCTTTGCAGGGGCGGCTGTGCTTTCATAGAAAAAACCTGCAATGGAGCTTATGGACTAAAGCCTTTCAGCCGAAAAGGGCAAAATAACCGCAAATTATTGTTCAATAACGCCGCCAAGCCACCCTTTACGGTTTTGGGTGCTTTTGAGTACGGAAAAGATGTTTTTGCGCGCCGTATGCCGCAAAGCGCCGCCGTAACACCAAAGCTTAGCTGGCTTAATGCCTGCAATTCGGGGGGTAAGGGTTTGCTT
>URRK01000289.1 GCA_900550315.1 uncultured Oscillospiraceae bacterium
TGTTTACCCTTTGCCTAAACACCGTACTGTTTATTGCCCTTTTGTTTTGGGGCCGGCGCTACATGAACATTGGCACCTTTATAAATTGGTTTTTGCTTTGCTATGTGGTAGATTTTTTTATGCCCATTTTTGCCAAAACGGTAGGATTCCCGGCCGCTTTGCTGCCGCGGCTGGCCATTTTAATTGGGGGCGTTCTTACCATTTCCTTTGGTTTGGCGCTTTACCAATGCGCTGATTTAGGCGTTTCCCCCTACGACGCGCTGCCGCTGTATTTGCACGACCATTTTCCCAAAATAAAATACTTTTGGCTGCGGGTGCTGTTAGATTCTGTTATGGTGCTGATTATGCTGCTTTGCAAGGCCCAAACCGGCCTTGGCACGGTTGTTTTAATGTTTGGGTTGGGGCCGTTTGTGCAATTTTTTTCGGCTGTTATTCAAAAATTCATTTTGCCCGAACGGGTTTAAAAACTAAGCCCTAAAAGCCCTGCCGTTTTTACCCGCCGCAAAAGCAAAAACTACCGAGCATAGAATAGCACTGTGCATAAAGAGTCCACACAAGCTAAACGCCGCACAAACTAAAGGGGCTGTCGCAAGAGCGAAAGAATCGCGAGCGGCAGCCCCATTTTTTAAGGCTTTGGTTACCTATTCAACCTTTAAAACAACCTTGCCGGTATTTTCGCCGCGGTACAAAATTTCGTGCGCTGCTTCGGCCTCGGTAATCGGCAAAACTTTGTAAATGGTGGGGCGAACCTCGCCCGTGGTTACCTTTGGCCAAACCTCTTTCACAAGGCTGGCCAAAATTTGCGCTTTCACCTGCGGCGTGCGGGAACGCAGCGTACTGCCTACAATTCGCACATTACGCACATAAATATTTTTTAAATCTATTTCGGTGGTTTGGCCGGCTAATGCGGCAATCATAATCCAGCGTGCCCCGTGTGAAAGGTAGGGCAAGCAATCGCCCATCATACGGCCGCCCAGGCAGTCAATGGCAACATCAACCGGGGTGCCTTGTTCTAACTGCTGTTTTAATACCTCGGCAATATTCTGCGTTTTGGTGTTAACAATTACCTCGGCGCCAAGCTTTTTAATTGCCGGGCGCTTGGCTTCGTCAATAATAGTGGTAATAACGCGTACCCCAAAGGCCCGCGCCATTGGAATAACCACGCTGGCTAACCCGCTGGCACCGGCGTGCATTAACAGGGTGTTGCCGGACTTAATTTTGCCCTCTATAAATAAATTTAGGTAAGCGGTTGCAAAAGCCTCCGGCATGGCGGCCGCCTCGGCCATGCTGCAGCCCTCCGGCACCGGCATAAGCATATCGTACTTAACATTGGCGTACTGTGCATATCCGCCGCCGCCCAGCAGGGCGCAAACCTTATCGCCAATTTTAAACCGGCTTTTTAGCTTTGCCTGCTCGCCTAACTCAACAATTTCGCCCGAAATTTCTAAACCCATCCAATCCGGGCAACCGGGGGGCGGCGGGTAATCCCCCTCCCGCTGCATTAAATCGGCACGGTTTAACGCGGCGTATTCAATTTTAACCAGTGCGTCCTCACTGCCTACTACCGGAATTGCAACCTCCGACCAAAATAGCTTTTGCTGCTCGCCAACTAAAATTGCTTTCATGTGAATTTCCCCTTTTCGGTACAATTATTGTAAAAACTTAAAAACCGCACTTGCATTTTTTAAAAAAATGTGGTATTAAAATATAAAGTACTGCTTTTAAAATGCGGTTTTTTCAAATTTTATTATACCGCAAATGTTTAAAAAATGCTATTTCGTATTTTACGAAAAAACAAAACAATTCTACGAAAAATTTAGGTGAGCTTATGTCTGTTTCGGCCCTTTCCAAGCTTTGTTTTTTAAAGGTAGACCGCTACTGTTTTAATAAAGAAAAGGTTTTTAATTTTTTAAATTATCCGCGCCCGCATTACTGCATTGGCCTGGTGCTAAAGGGGCAGGGCGAATTTTGCGAGGCGGGCGAACAGCCGGTTTTGGTAGAG